>JAJRUR010000111.1 GCA_024277695.1 Bacteroidota bacterium
CGTATATCAATATTTTTCAGATCATTTGATGCACATCTCCAATTTGGATAGCTATCTCAAAAATAATCCTGCACTGCCAATCGAAGAATTCAGATCACAATATCACCAAAAAAAGAATTACTACTTTATCGCTCACCCTCAATAATAGTTGGTTTGGGCAAGGAACTAGGTCGAAGCATACCTCTCAATCAACACTGTGCATCCTCTAAGGATAGTCCATAGATCAATTGCCCGCAAGTCTTTTTACCTATATGAGCAATATCAGGTAGCTTCCCCCATCTTTCAAAACCCATTTTGATGAGCAAAGCCTCGCTAGCTTGATTCGTATCCAAGAGAATAGCGATCAGATGCCTAAATCCTTTTCTTTTACATTCTCGGATGACTCGACGCACCAGAAGCGTACCCAATCCCCTGCCTTGATATGCTGTATCTAGATAGTAGCTAATCTCCGCTACACGCTCCAAGGCCCTACGCCCTGCCCGATAAGGCGATATGCTGCAATATCCGATCACCAACTCTCCGGATTTAAGTACATACAAGGGGTAGTGATCATCAAATTTTAAGAACCACTCCGTTCTCTGCTCGATCGTATATGCATCCAAATCTGCAGTTTGTCCACCGGCGGCTATCGATTGATTGTATATACTTACCAAACGATCCATATCTTCTATAGTCGCTCTACATATCTGCATATCATTTTGCTGCATTACGAAATGGATTCATCTTCTATGGGGCTTGATTTGATTACGATCTTTCCCAGCAAACTCTGATGGACAGGACAACGATCTGCAATAGCATATAGACGCTCTCGCTGCTCCGGACTTAGCGGTCCTTTGAGTTCTATTTGTTTAGTAAACTGATCGATCTTGCTACTGTGTTCTTCACAAACAGCACAATCCTCATAATGCTTTTTATCATGATCTACATGTATGATTACCTCCTCGAGTGGCCAGCCCTTGGCTTGGGCGTACATCTGCAAGGTCATAGCCGTACATCCCGCTAGTGCAGCCGACAGATAAGCATAAGGATCCGCTCCCATGTTCTTGCCACCAACAGCTCGTGGCTCATCCATCATCATCTTGTGCATACCGGCTTTGACTTGGGCAGAATATCCATCATCATCATCCAGACGCACTGCTACCTTAGAGCGCGTTTCGATCACAGACTCCTCCTCCGGTGGAATATATCTACGTACCCAACTCGCTATCACTTCTCCTGCATACAGCGCATCATCAGAAGAACTCAATAAATGATCTGCCCCATGAAGCGAAATAAAGGACTTGGGATGAAAAGCACTATGATAGATTTTGGCAGCATTTTGGATCTCTACAATCTTGTCTTGGGGAGAATGCAAAATCAAAAGCGGCTTATCCAGATTAGCTATTATCTCTTCAGACGAATGCGATCGTATCTCTTGCATAAAATCTTTGCCTATCGATATCTTTCGACCACCGATCACCACTTCTATCCTACCATCTCGTTCTAACTCTTCCCGCCTGTCAGCAAACAAATGTGTCACATGATATGGCTCAAAAGGAGCCCCAACACTGACCACCGCCTGCACATTATCTATCATATTGGCAGCATGTATAACCGCCGCACCACCAAGCGAATGCCCAACGAGCAACTTGGGACGATCCCCAAAACGCGACTCCATAAAGGAAGCTGCTGCCAACAAATCTTCGAGATTTGACCCAAAAGTAGTATCCGCAAACTCGCCCTCACTCTCACCCAAGCCTGTAAAATCAAATCGCAATACCGCAATATCGTTCGCTTGTAATGCCCTACTGATATAGCGCATAGCAGAAAAATTTTTATTGCACGTAAAGCAATGTGCAAATATTGCCACCGCATAAGGATCCAAGTCTATGGGCAGCTCAAGCAGCCCTACCAAGTCATGTCCTCCGGGGCTTTTTATCCTCACCTTTTGTCGTCGTTTCATACAATACTCTTTATCATATTAAATAAAAAATATATATAATTTTGTATATATATAATCTTTTCCTATATTTCGCCGCAAATTTAGCCATCATGCTCTGTTCGACTATTCAATATCGAAGACACTTCCTCAAATTTTCAGATATTATATACTATCTGCATAGCGAATGTAACTGGAATTTTCTTTCTAAAGAAGAATTGTACCTGCTCAAATCCTATGGATTGCCCGGTTCAGGTCTCCCGTTCTTTTGTTTTGATCTCACTCTGGGCATCCTCAATGATCAGTCCGATCCGGATATCTTACTGATATTGGGCTCTGCCCCCGCCCAGGCAAGTGCAGAATATATCTACCTGTCCAAAGAGCATCATATCAAGATCCGAGATAAAGATAATAACACCTACTTTGTCAATAGTTCACTACTCCAACTCATCGAATCTATATACTGTTACTCGACTTGGCTCGAAGAGATAGAGAATATTTCCAGAATATCGCATACTCCGGATGTACAAGATGATTCTAAATTTGACCTGTACTACCTCCTGCGTTGTATAGACCCTACAGCGATGGCTAAGGACAGTATTTGGTATCAAATCGTGGATACTCCGCTCAAAATACCTGTATCACTATCGGAGTTTTCATAAGCGCTTCGCACACTTAACGGTAAGTATAACAGGCCAATACACCTGTTGTATATTTAGAGTGTTTGGTCTGACGAAACGGAATATAGCGACTGATCATCTTCCAGGATTTTATATAGGCTGCTTCAAATTTTATTTCGATAATAATACGCTTGTCTCGGATAGGCAACTCAGGAGCCAATAGACTGTTTTGCACTCGGTTATAGCTAATCCCTCTATCGACAGTCAGCCTATAGTTACCATCCATCGACAGATAATAACTTCTGTGATAGCTATTTTGCAACACAGGCTCCAGTACCGCACTGTCGGGCACTTCCTCATATACATACTGCATCAGCGCATCCAACTCGACCAAAGGCTCAACTTCATAGCGTCTTTTGGTACCTAGTGTATTTACTTTTATTTTTTGTTCTATTACAGGATCTTGGATTTTGGCAGGAGGGCCATACCAGCGTATCCTTGTTTTGCTTCGATGAGATATTCCGGCGAGATTATCCCTACAAGCTGCAAAATCCATAGTATCCAGATAGATGTTGTTGACGATACGATCCGGATAAGCTCTGCCAAAAACTGCCGGATGTGTCCGAATCCATGCCGACAAATCAGCTCCCTCCAAGCCACTAAGGGCATATTTGATTTCATATCGCCAGTCCATTTTTCTCTTTTATTGATAAACGAATACCGAGCCGCTCTCTATCATAAATAAGTGATCTATATCCTCATAATCAAATGCAGCACAAATGATCGTTGCCGGGCCAAACTCCGGCTTCTTCTGGTATGCCGCAAATCCGGTCTTACACTCTTCCATGCGGATATCCTTGATCTCCATCACCGACTTATCCTTAGAAGCAACACCCAGGTGCGCTCTTTCTATCACAATACCCTCGGCCATTACAGTAGCCTGCTCCCCTACGCTGATCGCTTTATCACCAATTTGTCGCATAGTGCAGTTCTTGACCTGAATCTGACTCGTCGAAAAATCTAGCGCATCATTGCCTGTCAGTTCAAAGAGACAATCCGATACCGTCCCTCGACTGTAATCCGCATCAAAAGCATCCGAGCGAATATCCCTAAAGACACTAGAGCTTACTTCAAAATCTGAGCGTATAATATTTAATGCATCCTCGCACTGATTGGATAAGAATTTGCTGTCCGATATATGTACATCGCTCTCATAAAAGCTCACCGCACCGGTCAAAAACCATCCCCCGTCATCCAAAGTATTGAGGCCATCAAAGATCGTATGCCTAATCACTGAGGTACTATCTGCTTGCAAGACGGCAATCGCTCCGGATTTGCCGTCCGTGCTTTCAAATACGATGGGAGACTCTGCACTTCCGTCAAAATAAACTGCCGATTCAGAAACTATATAGCCCCGCCCCTCAAAACGGATAATTGTACCCGGATCTACTACCAGATAGTTATGCTTTTGGATATATATCGGTCGATCAATCAGTACTTCTTTATTTTTGAAGTAATGATGAACTCCATCATCAGAACGCAAAACATCGCCGATGTCACGCCCCTTGATTTGTTGGCGAGCCGTTCTGTTTTGAGGATATCCGAATCTGCCTATCGTGATCTGCTTATCCAGTTCTAAGCCCGGTAAGCCAAAGTAAATATCCTGGACGCTTTTATGTATTTTTAATATCGGGCTATAGATCGAATCTGCCCACCGGTCCGGCATCACGATCGTCCGATACTTCGTCTTAGGTATATAGACTTCGATGGGTACCTTGTGCACATTAGTAAGCCTCAATTCCAAAGAATCCTCCCCGGGGATTGGCCGTGTATGACTCTGCAAGCTATTATTAAATACAGGCAGTTCAAATTGGATTTTTTTGGCCTTATTTCTGAGTTCGTCCCGATCATAGTGATAATCCGCTTGGTCTTGACGAATGAATCGCTCACGTACTTGGAGATCTTCTTCGATCTGCGACAAGAATAGTTCTATATGCTCTCTTTGCGCAATCCGCATCAAATGACTAAAATATGCCCGCAAAAACTCCGGATCTTCAAAAAGTTTATGTAGAGGTTCTTCAATAGCCGGATGGGGCTCAAATACAGCATCCGTATATAAGTCCATCGAAAGATCTTCACCTCCAAATCCATCAAAGCCTATAGGTTCCAACAAATTGGTCACCGGATTGTAATAGAATCGCTGATTGTGCCAAGTGAGGGCATGGGTAGCCATACATAGTTCTGTAACTGCTACAAATTTGGCCATTCGATCCATATCAAAAATCTCTCCGGCGGGCTTGAGATTATTTTTATACTGATAGACCAAATTTTGAGCTTGCTCGAACTCTTTGGAAAGCACCGAACTTTTTGCAACACGTCCGGGCTTAAATGCCTTGATCTCAGAACTTCGCATCGCTGCATTCTTGTTTTCCGCTCCGGGCAGCTCCCCATAGATATCCATGTGCCGCTTCAGACCATCCCAAAATCGACTTTCATCCATCTTCAATATCGGACCTTCTCGTCGTAGCTGGTGCTCTAGCAAGTTTTTATTAAAATGCTCTTCATATACATATACCTTGGGCTTGTTGTCATTCAATCGAAAATATATCAAATCGTAGCGCGGACTGAGTACATCTTCTTTGAGCAACATCTGATGATAGACCCACTCTCGCAGATAACCACGCACCTCCGGACGCTGTACACTGAAGACCTGCATCCCCTTCCAAGCCTCTGCCTTATTCATTTCGATACGGTAGGATGCACCTTTCCAAGAGAGATGATCTAACCAGTCGCCCTTAAAACGCATTTTGGCTTTTTTGTATCGTCCTGCATCCCATATTCTAGCCTGCACCATATCCTCCTTTTGTCGTATATAGAGTCCGTCTTTTTGAGATCGCATTTTTATTTTTTCCAATTTTTTGATATCCGCACGAGCTATCTGCACAACCAAACTATCCGCTCCAAAGGCCTTTCTTTCTGTAGTTACTACTTCATCAATCTCTTGCAACAAAAACTCGTCAAAAAACACTTTTTCTCCGCTACTCTCTTTGTATGCGAATATTTTCAGATCTCCGGGATGCTCATTGGGAATAGTAAATATCAACTCCTGACGCGCCCAGAAGTTACCATCGCTTTCTATGCTTTTGTTGGTTTGTTTAAAAAAATTGCCGGATGCATTGGCTACAGCCAAAAAAGCTTTTTGTGGAGTATTACCTCGCTTCCAGATACTCGCTTTATAGGTCTTACCCTGCTCAGCTGTAGTAAATTGATAAAAAAAGCCTATCGAATCCTTTTCGATGACCGAAGCATGGCTACCCTTTTTGGCAAGCTCAGATGTCTGCGTAGCACCACCACCAAAGCGCATACCCTGCTCTACAAAATCGTCACCGTCCGTATGCTCCATAGAGCAATAAATGATATACTTTTTTTTGGACAATTCTTCTGACGGATCTTTCGCACTCCGTTGCTGATCAAAAAACAACACGACAAGCAATAGTCCTGCTAATATAAGCAAAGACCAATCTTTCTTCTTTTGCTCTGCTTTGCCTTTAATGATCATAATACCAAACTCGGCTGTTCGACTACAGAAATCTCGATTTCCTGCTCTTCTTTTCTTAATTGTGCCATCAACTTGCTGAGTTGATTCGGATCATCGGCTCGAGCCAAAAATGAGGCAAAGAGTCCATCCTTCCGGTCGTCCACTCGCTTGAGTTGTACATAGCTGAGTTCTTCTGCCAAAAATGCAGAGAGCTGAGTCAAGTCAAATTTTTTGGTACGTATATTGAGAAACAAAGCACCCTTGTCAGCAGAGGTTTTGGACCTAAATACCCTATTGAGATAGATCAGAGGCAGAATAATAGCCAGTGCCAACACTGCAAGCAGAGGTTTATTGGCTCCGGCGACCAAACCGATCGCTATAGACAAAAACAAATATGTAAGCTCCTCCGGTTCTTTGATCGCTGCTCTAAATCGTACGATCGATAGTGCACCTACCAACCCCAGTGATAGTGCTATCGATGCTTGTACCACGGAGATGACGAGCATCGTAGTGAGGGCTAAAGGCACAAAGTTAGCGGCGAACTTTTCTCTATTCGAAATCGAGGTTCCATAACGAATATAAAAATATTTAAGGAGGAGAGAAAGCAAAGCTGCTACGAGTAGCCCGATGATAAAATCAGCGACTTGTACCGTATTACTAAAGTCGGCCAAATACTCTTCAAACTTTAACATAATTTGTTTTTTTTATAGCACAGTGCAAAGTTAACCATTAATACGAATACATTATACACGTCTAGGAAGCGACACAAAACTTTAGTGTGCAGACACCGCTGATCCATTTATTACCACCTTCTCGATTAGAATTATTATTTTTGTAGCTGCTCTCAGATGTATATATCTATATGATCAAAAATATCAAAGACAAAAAAGTTATTCTGCGCGTGGACTTCAATGTGCCATTGGATTCTTCCGGACAGATTACGGACGATACTCGGATACGTGCTGCCCTACCCACCATCCGCACCCTATTGGACAGAGGTGCTGCAGTCATTATACTATCGCATTTAGGACGGCCTCTCAAAGACCTCCATCAAGATGGAACGATCAAAAAAGAAAAATATAGTCTCCGACATATCGTCTCTCGCCTCTCCGAATTGACAGGTACCGAGGTCAATTTTGTGGCAGATACTATTGGCGTGCAGGTCGATCAGGCCTTGGATCGCCTACACCCCGGAGAGATATTGCTCCTCGAAAACACTCGATTTTATGCGGAAGAAAAGCAGGGCGATGCGGATTTTGCCAAAGCGCTGGCGCGATTAGGAGATGTATATATCAATGATGCATTCGGTACAGCACATCGGGCACATGCATCTACAGCGATCATCGCACAATATTTTGATGCAGATCACAAAGGTTTTGGTCAGTTGATGGAGCGAGAGATCCACATGGCAGACAAGCTGCTCTATAGTCATCGTCATCCATTCATCAGTATCTTGGGAGGAGCCAAGGTCTCAGACAAAATCCTCCTGATCAAAGAACTCATCCCCCTGACGGATATTTTTATCGTAGGAGGAGCGATGGCGTTTACTTTTATCCAAGCCCAAGGCGGAGAGGTGGGCAATTCTCTTATAGAACAAGACCAACTCCTTATAGCTCAAGAGCTCATGTCCTATGCCCAATCCCGGCAAACACAGTTCTTGCTCCCCAAGGATGTACTGGCTGCTGACCGATTCAGTGCAGATGCAGATACACGAGTATGTCCTGCAGGACGTATTCCGAAGAATTATATGGGGCTGGATATCGGTCCTGCATCCATAGAGTATTTCTCATTGGCTATAGCCAAAGCGAACAGTATCTTATGGAACGGTCCTATGGGAGTTTTTGAGATCGAAAAATTTGCTCGAGGGACTTGGGAGATTGCCAAAGCTGTGGCAGCACAAACTGAAAAAGGAGCGTTTACGCTTGTAGGAGGTGGGGATTCTGTGGCAGCGCTCAAAAAAACAGGCCTCCAAGACCATGTGAGTTTCGTATCCACAGGAGGAGGAGCTATGCTCAGTTATTTGGAAGGAAAAGAACTCCCTGCTATTGCAGCCATCAAAGATTAAGATACTATGCGACGAACTCTACTTCTCATCCATTTATTGTGTTATGTTCTTCTGTCGAGCACAATGCTACATGCCCAAAAGACTGATGTAGCTACTACACAACTCAAATTTTCTTACGGACTACAAAACAGCGGACTGGATCTGGCGGATCGTTTTGGCTCGCATTTTAGTTTGGGACTCGCTCTAGAGCACATGCCAAAAGAATATTTGAGTCTGGGACTGGAGTTCAATCTCCAATTTGGCAACCAAGTCCGCCAAGATGTGCTCTCCGGATTGAGGAGCGACCGTGGGATCATCATCGGTGACAACGAAACCAAAGCCGACGTATTTTTGCGACAGCGTGGAGCTTACTATGGAATCTATGCCGGTTACATACGTACTATAGGTAGCCCAAAAGGACCACATTATGTGCACTTCGCACTAGGAGTAGGATTGTGGCAACACAAAATCAGAATCGTAGCGGATGGCAATACCGTACCACAACTACGCAGAGAATACAAGAAAGGTTATGATCGACTCAGTAACGGTCCGGCACTCAAACCCTCCATCAATTATACCCACCGCAGCTTAAAATCCAATGCCTACTTCTTTGTACAGCTCGAAATGCTCGGAGGCATCATCCGCAATCGAAGAGACTGGGACTTTGCTACCGAACAAAAACTGGATGAAAAGCGCACAGACTTGAGCTATGGATTGAGGGTCGGTTGGGTATTGACGATCGGCAAAAGAAGTTTAACTCAAGAAGATATCTACTATTGATGTCTGTACTCTACCAAATAGGCATCAGGATATACGTATGGCTCATGAGACTCGTCGCATTGTGGAACCCAAAGGCGCGCCTTTGGCTGACGGGACGCTCCAAACAGTTACTCCCTAATATGTCCCAACAAAAAACCATCTGGTTGCATTGTGCTTCCGTCGGCGAATACGAACAAGCAAAGCCCATCATCACCGGACTAAAAAAAAGTCTGGCGGATCATGCCATCCTGGTGAGTTTTTTTTCACCCAGTGGCTATACACAATTTGACCACGACCCTATGATAGACCATTATTGCTATCTGCCTATCGATAAGAAAAAGGAAGTGGAAGCCTTTCTGAAACAAATATCCCCTAACATTGCTATTTTTGTCAAATATGAGTTTTGGTACAATATGTTCAAAGCCCTCAACAAAAATCAAATACCCACTTTTGTTATTGCGGCAATCTTCCGAAAACAACATTTTGTCCTCAAGCCTTGGGGACGATTCATCCGAACACAGTTGAAGCAATTTAGGGCAGTCCTCGTACAGGACAAAGCATCACAAAAAAGACTAGAGCAGGTAGGCCTTACCAATGTCCTCACCGTCGGAGACCCTCGAATAGATCGCGTCCGAAGCATCCGAAAACAGGCATTTGATACTACCCGACTCGACAAAATAATCGACAATCGCCCCTGCTTGGTGGCAGGATCCACTTGGCCCAAAGATGAAAAAATGCTCCTCCAATGGAAAAAACAGAAGCCCGATAATTTTTTGATACTGGCTCCACACGAATTTAATACACAGAGGATCAGTGCATTATGTCGCGCATTTGGAAAGGGCGCTATAAGGTATTCGGAAATAGACCCTAAAAAGTCAGACACTCTACATACGATCATCATCGATGAGATGGGCATACTCAAGTACCTGTACCGAATAGGCCAAATCGCTTATGTGGGCGGTGCATTTGGGACAGGGCTACACAATATACTAGAGGCAAGTGTTTACAATATTCCGGTAGTTTTCGGACCGGATTATCAAAAATTTGATGAGGCTAAAAAACTCATCTCCAGAGATGTTGCATTTTCTTACACATCCTGTGAAGAACTGATCCGTGTGTTAACAAAACTAGAAGACCCTCTAATGCGCATAAAAATAGGACAAGAACTTCAGAACTTTTTTGGACACTATCCCAAAGTAGCGAAGAAGACTGTGCAGCTGATCACAGAACTGTCCGTCTGATAAACGCAGATATACCAGCCATCAAAATACCGTCACATCCCCCTGGATGAGCTTTTGCTCTCCTTGGTCATCGAAGCGTATCATATAGACATATACTCCCGACACGACCTGCGCAGAGGGCCTCCATCCTTC
>JAJRUR010000112.1 GCA_024277695.1 Bacteroidota bacterium
AGTCCTTAAAATATTTGTGGATATCATCATCCATATAACTATGGGTATCCGAAAATAAACCGATCTTCATATGATAATTTTAGGTAAAGTTAGCAAAATTCATCCTTATAAGGCTTGCTCTACTACAGAGCACCTTGCATTACAGAATATTTCTTGAGCTTATTATAGATTCAGCTTTTTGCGATAAGCGATAAAGGCTCTGATGCCGTCCAATATACTGGGGGCTTGGTGACCGGCTTGTCTCTGAATGCGAGCTATAGTATAAATAAGTTTCCAATGATTTTTCATAATACTGATCATATCCAAAAAATTATATTTATGATCATACATGTGTGCCGGTTCTCCTCCGACGCCGTTAAATTCGACGACACGAATCTGACGAGCTTGGACAAAATCTTCCTCATTTGGACATTTGAGGTCGAAGCGTCCAATATAGACACCATCCATCTTGCTAAGAATATCTACAAAAAAAGCTGTCAGCTTATCATTGATCAGATGATTGGCATCTGTAAAGTGTGCGCCGAGACAGTGATTGCCCTTTTGCTCGAGTATGATCACTTGATCGGACAAGGGGATATCATCAAAATATGCTCCCCATTTAGTTTTTAAACGCTCTAACTGAAGAAATGATCGGGGATGATCTCTGATCAATTCCTCCATACTCGACTGACCATCTCCTATGATCTGCAAAGGGATCTTATAACAGATCGAAGTGATAGCAGCAGTTCTACCTTGAGGCATCACATAAGCCAATACACTATATTCCTTGTCAGCCCGGATATACTCTTGAAGTAAAAAATGCTCTTTTGTACGGAGCAAATAGTCTTCAAGTTCTGACGCACTCCCGATGATCCGTACATTCCTGCCCCTCTCCCCTACATCCGGCTTACAAACTATCGGATAATCCAAAGCCCGCTCAGACATCCACCGCTCCAAATCCCCAAGGTGATGCACCCTAGGATCTACCAAAAAACTGGGAGCAATAAGCTCTTCCGGAAGTAAGCGATTGATTTGTGCCTTGGACTCGCCAAACAATCCTCCCGTAGGTATCGCAGGATTAGCATTTGCAAAAAACATCCAAGAGCGGGATCGAATGGCATAAAATAAATAGATAATTACTACCGGCAGATTAGCGAGCCATAAAGGCCAGTATTCCCACGACAGCAATCTGATCTTCAGTCGTCTATATCGATCCCTTAATAGCATATATTCAAACAACAAAACTCATACCGTATCCTCTGTATCCAAGAAATGAATTGCCTTCTTTCGGTGACGCTCATCTAACTTTACCTCACTCAAAAATAGATCAGGATCCGATCGGTAGGGCTCTTTGAGTAAGTAGATATAACGCTTATTCACTCCACCGGCTGTCATGTGATACAACTCCTCTATCACACCCTCTTTCTTGTAAAAATTCATCTCTCGTTTGATTTCTTTAATCGGCAGATTGGTAGCAAAACATAACTTAGTCAAGTCAACATTGTAATCAAAATGCTGAAACAATTGCAGTATATCCTCTGTCGAAAGATATGGCGTGTCATCAAGGTTTAAAAGCTGCGTATCGATATCCTCGTCATATAAGGAGTAAAATTTGGTCATCCGACCATTAGACATTTGGCGTAATATGCCACTCATTCGTAAGGAATATAACCTCGTCCGCGCTTCTGATTTGGTCAGGGGAGTCAATCGTACAAGACGCTCAACAGTCATCATACGATCAGGCTCAGATAGGATCATCAACAGGATATCTCGGTCGGAGATGATGGACTGCGTACGCATATAACGCTTCTGAGCACTAACTATTAGAAAAGGAATCATAAACACGGCTATAGTCAAGGCAGTAACCATTATGACTATTGCAAGAACATTGGCAGCTAGAAACATACAGCTAAGTTAGTATAAAATATTCTAAGATAATCTATTACTCAAGTTTCGGTAGATAAAATCACTGGATTGAGCTTAAATAAATCCACTTTCTGAAAAAAATAGCTTATGGATTACACCGAAAAATATTTGTTTGAGTGGATAGCTTGATAGAAAAGGTGAGCAGATCGCACCTACGGCGCTACAACAATATTTGTACCTATGGGTGCTACTACAATCCGTTTGCTCCTCCGGAGTAGATGACAAAATAGCTTAATGCAATTAAAGTAGCCCCGGCGGGGCGACCTGTATAATATGTCAATTATATACACACAACATATTTCAGCATAATACAAAACGCAATCAAAAATTAATATTCCTTTTTGCAATGCCGTTCGGGCGTTCCGAGCTCTCATAGGTCTGAGGTATTGCCTCAAACCTACAGCTCTCTAGCATAGATACGAACAGGCATTCTTGTAAAATATATTGGAGTTGATTTTATCAATATTACATTAATGTATTGATTATATGGTAGTAATATATTATCTTTTTAACTAAAGCTTAGAATTTAGCCTAAATTACTACACTTCCAAATCAAAGACACTTTTGCAGAATAAAAACATACTATTCTAGCATCACGAGCACTATCCTTATAAATTATTAGCGTTTCATAAAGTACTAACCCAGCTGTACAGTCTATTCTAGAGTTTTCGGTTGTTCTTTCTTGGAGTTATGCTTTTCCAACTCATAGTCCAAAAATCATAGCAATTATTTGACGGAGCGACGAAACTGCCACAAAGTGTACTTTTTAGGCAATTCGGAAGACTCTTTATCGTTTGTAAAATTGCACAATACGACATCAGACAGTTCGGTCACTGAGCAGCCCTGAGTTTTCTACTATTCGTACGAAGTCAACAGCTAAAAATATTTTTACAAGCATTTAATACTATAGCTCTTATATATTAGTTATATTTGTCATATAAAAACAGATTATGCGACATTCTATCCGGATATTGATTATAGGACTATCCATGATTTTTGCCCTGTCCACATGCCTAAGGGCGCAGAAGACCACTTATATAGATGCTGCACTCCAACCAAATCTCACTGCCAGAGAATACTATGATATGGCAGCTTATGCTGAAGCATATCATTTATACACCCAATATATTGAAGAGCGTAGAACAGCAGAAGATCAAGAAGATGACCTCAGACTGATGGAAGCCAAATACTACAAAGCGCTGTCTGCCTTATGGAGTGATCGAGAAGGGGCCATTTACGAATTGTTAACTTTTATCCGATCCACCAGACCGGACCCAATGGCTGATCGTGCTGCTATACAGCTAGCTGATTATTTTTATCGGCGCAAGAAATACCGAGAGGCCTTAAAATATTTTGCTGAAGTCAACACCAATAATCTCCGTCAGATCCAACTATCAGAACTCAAGTTCAAACAAGGATATTGCTATTTTGTCAGAAAAGAATTTGATGAGGCGATCATCGCATTGAATTCCACACGACAAATACGTAACAAATATTATTACCCGTCCAATTATTACTATGGCTTGAGTCATTACTTTCAAAATAACTTTGACGAGGCACTACAAAGTTTTGCTCGTGTAGAGCGCTCCAACACTTACCAAGCGCATATCCCCTACTATACTGCTACTATCCTCTCCAAACAAAAGCAATGGACCCGTTTGATCCAATACCTCGAACCTAGACTAGAGCGTAAATCCAATAAAAATAAAAAAGAACTGCATCAGCTCATCGGACAAGCCTACTTTGAGACACAACGATACGCAAAAGCACTCCCCCACCTCGAATATTATGAACAACACAGCGGCAAAATGCGCGCTGAAGATTTTTATCAATTGGGATATACCCAATACATTGCAAAAAAATATCAAGCTGCCAAAAAAAGCTTTTTAGAAATCAGTAATCAAAAAACCGAACTCGGGCAAAATGCCAATTTTTACCTCGCAGATGTCTATCTAAAACTCCAAGACAAAAATTCTGCACGAAATGCTTTTGCCAAAGTAAACAAATACGAGTCCAATCCTCAACTCAAAGAAGAAGCACTCTTTAACTACGGAAGGCTATCTGCTGAACTGCGAGATGACCGACAAGCTGTCAATGCACTGATAGCCATCAAGCCCAATTCTACTTATTATGCTCAGGCACAACAAACCCTCGGCGATGTCTTTCTCAAAACTGCTGACTACCCCAATGCCCTCAAGATCCTTGAACAAATAGAGCGCAATAGCAGCACACTCAAAACGAGTTACCAAAAAGTATGCTTTCTGTATGCCTTACAACGCTTGAACGATCAAAGTACAACACAAGCTAAGTCTCTATTTAAAAAATCCATCGCAGAAGAGGCAGACCCGAAGTATACTCATCTAGCTCAGTACTACCTTGGATATCTGGATCATCTTGAAAAAAACTATACAGGCTCTACTATCCAACTCAACCAATTCCTACATAGTCCGGTTGCCGCTACACAACCTAGAGAAGAAGCCTATGCGTATTATCTTCAGGGGTACAATGCCTTCCAGTCAAAAAACTATGCCCAAGCCATTCCATTCTTTAAAAAAGCTCTCGGCAAAAATATCCCCGAATCCTATAAAAGCGATATCCTTATACGCACAGGTGATGCTTTTCTGAAACAAAATAAATATAATGAAGCCTTTACAGCGTACACCAACTCTCAAAAATACAACAAGCGATCCGCAGACTATGTCCTCTTCCAAAAAGCTATCATCAGAGGCCTTCAACAGCGACCGACCGATAAGATCATCCTACTCAACCAGATGATCAAAGAGTATCCTCAGTCCAGCTTATCCGATGATGCCCTGTACGAATTGGGCAATACATTTATCGCTACAGGAAGAGCACATAATGCCATCAGTTCATTCCAAAAACTCATCAGCGATTATCAACAGTCACCTCTAAGCAACAAAGCACGAATCAAGTTGGGACTTACTGCCTATA
>JAJRUR010000113.1 GCA_024277695.1 Bacteroidota bacterium
ATTGTCATCCAAATATCTAAAAGTGTAACTCTATGGCAGTTATATATAGTAAATTGTTCTTACATGAGCTTAAGTATCCGTTTTCTATCTCGCGATATACCAAAACGCACCAATCTGCCTTACTTATCCGCTACGAACGAAATGGTATCAGAGGATATGGAGAATGCACGACCAATGCCTACTACCGATTTGATGTACAGGAGGCTAAGGCCAAACTGGATTTGATCAAAGGCCATCTCGAAGCTGATCGGTTTGATGATCCATCGGACTTTTGGCTAGCAGCTAAGGAGTTGGGTTGTCATAGTTTTTTGCTCTGTGCATTGGATGAAGCATATTGGGATTGGTATGGCAAGTCCCTCAACAGGAGTACTCGGAGTCTTTTGGGTATTTCGGCAGATAGCTGCCCGATGACGAGTTATACTATAGGTATCGATCAGATTTCTGTAATGCAGCAAAAAATAGAAAAATTTCCTTGGCCACTCTACAAGGTCAAACTGGGTAGCGAGCATGATATAGATTTTGTGCGGGATATATTGGCTATAGCCAAAGCGCCTATATGTATTGATGCCAACGCTAGCTGGACACAACAGCAAGTCATAGATATAGCAGATGCATTGAGTGCAGAGGAGCTAATATTTATAGAGCAGCCGATGCATCGAGATGCATGGCAAGAAATGGCACAGGTCAAGTCCGTTTCGAGTATTCCGTTGATAGCTGACGAGAGTTGTATGACAGAGTCTGACATCCTTGCTTGTACAAAATCTTTTGACGGAATCAATATCAAATTGATGAAATGCGGTGGCATCACTCCGGCTATACCTATGATCAGACGAGCTCGATCCGAGGGGCTCCTCGTGATGCTTGGATGTATGACGGAGTGTAGTGTAGGTATTTCAGCAGCAGCACAATTAGCCCCGTGGGTAGATATTGTGGATCTGGATGGAAACCTGCTGATAGTTGATGATCCGGCACTGGGCATTCGGTGGACGGCTCAAGGTATCGTGTGGCCGGAGCGGGCAGGTAATGGTGTGATGATGCGTGAGCAATATAGATTTTGATCTTTTTTTTTGAAAATATCCGGCATCTATGAAGATTATTTATTCAGAACTCAATCCTATATATAGCAGCTATACTTTTCCTTATGCAGTCTATGCGATTCCTGACTCCTTGGAAGAAATACCGACTATATATCAAAAAGGTTTTTTGCCTTATTCGGCAGATCCCTCGTCTGACAAGATCGTATTTTATTTGGCGCGTTCGGTACGAGTGCAACTCACCGATTTTGCCGACAGTTCTGAAAATAGACGTGTTGATCGCAAAATCGATTTGGAGATAGAGCATCGTATGCTACCCGCAGCGGACTTTGATATACAAAATACGGATTTCAGAACTCTTTGTCTTGAGTATATCGCAGAAAGATTTCCGACAGGAGCTATGCCTGTTGAGCGATTTGATTATTTACTTCGGCATCCTTTGTGCACACACTTTCTTGATTTTAGATCCAAAAACGGCAAGCGTATCGGGACCGTACTTTGTTCGGTACATGACGCTATGATGCATTATTGGTTTGCATTTTTTGATCCGCACTTGCTCCGAGAGATCCCTTTAGGTAAGTGGCTTATGTGGCGTACTATCCATATAGCCGGATCCTTACAACTCAAGTACATATACCTCGGCACTTGTTATGGTACGAAGTCCCTCTACAAAGCCAGGGATTTTAAAGGGATCCGTTTTTTTGAGGGCAGTACTTGGAGCCCGGACCTCAAAGAACTAAAAAAACGCTGCAAAGAAGACGAAAACACATCTTATATCGATCGATATAAAAGAGATCAGCTGCTATGATACTATTCTTTTTTTTTTGGGCGTGTCCCGAGCCTCCCCTCAGCAGCCATACCTCTCGGGTCAGGCTGTACGTGTGTACGCTTCGCTTCCGTCCTCCTTCGTCGGACTGCTCCTGCCGTCGCAACACTTCCATCCTTCACGCAAGGTCCCCGATAAGATGTAGCTACTTCAGCCCCAATGGTGTTTTATCTAAATACTCCGGAAGATGAGCACTTCAAAACCAAACTTTGAGACTAAATATTTTTTTTGTCGCAGGCCTAAGACTCTTGGATATTGAGCAGAGCATACATAGCAAAATATCGGATTTGGATAGATATTTGCTCAAAAATATCCGCTGTGCTAGGGTACATGAGCCATCATAGACTCAGGCTATACCTCTGCGTTTCATCTCACGTTGGATATAAGAAAGTTCTCTACTGACATCTTGGGTTACGGCCGTATTTTCTTGCGCGCGACGTATGAGGTAGGGCATCACATCGGCCACGGGGGCATAGGGCAGATATTTGGCGACATTATAGCCCGCATCTGCCAGATTAAAAGTAATATAATCACTCATCCCATAGAGCTGACTAAAATTGAGATGGTGGTGGTTGCGTTGGATATTTTTTTGAGCGATAAGCTCTGCTTGGAGTCTATTGCTTTCGATATTATGACTGGCATTACAAGATCCGAGTACTTCATAGTGCTCGACACAAAACCGGACAGCTTCATTGTACGATCTATCTGTATCGGCTTTGGTAGCGTGAATTGGTGAAGGGTACCCTTGATCTTTGGCACGCTGCCGCTCCTTGTCCATATAAGCACCACGGACGAGTTTGGCTCCCAGATGATAATTTAATCCTTGAGCTCGCTCAAAATCCCTTTTGAGCTGATCGAGTTTGTCTTTTCGATACATCTGATACGTATTGTACACGATCACGCGAGATGTATTGTACCGCTCCATCATCATCTCTACTAAGCGATCAATACTCTTCTGCATCCAACTCTCTTCTGCATCTATAAATATGGCTACTTGATGCGTATAGGCATAAGCGCATATAGTATCCAGTCTTGTGACGAGTTCTTCCCAGTCAGTAGCCATAACTCCGGACAGGACAGGCGTAGATTGTGCGTACTCCAGCAAGGCATTATCAGCGATTGCAGATATTTTGAGACTGACGACAGGTACAGAAATATTACTTGCAGCAAAATCGATCGAGCGTTTTGTCTGTCGGACTACCTGATCAAAGGCTTCCTTTGTGGACTTTCCTTCAAGACCATAATCCAGCACGGTGGCACAGTTTTTTTGATACAGTTGGTCGATCACGGCTTGAGAAGTCTCTAAAGTTTCACCACCGACAAACTGCTCAAACACAGTCTTGCGGATGACAGATTTTACCAAAGGTAATCGCCATCTCAATGCCCACATAGCTAGTCCGGAGCCCAGCTTGACCAATAAAGGTTTGGCCATCATCTTAAACAATCTGGCTGTCTTGATGAGCTGATGATCGGATACACCTCGAAACGCGATTTCGGTATCATCAAAGTTAGGTAGCCGGGCAGTAGTTCTGTTGGTTGATGTCATACTCGTCCATATTTGCCATGAAGCTTGAGCCTGTAATTCTAACATCTGCAA
>JAJRUR010000114.1 GCA_024277695.1 Bacteroidota bacterium
AGAAAAAACCGAAGGTGCTAAAATTGTCTTATCTTTCCCAAAATAATTTTCTAATCAGACAACCCAAACCCAATGTCCTCAATAAGAGTACTCATAGTAGAAGATGAAGCTCTAATCGCTGAAGATATTAGAGACTGCCTGCTCAGCCAAGATTATGAAGTAATCGACGTGGTACATAATGCCGAGGATGCTATCTTGAGTATCGAAAAAAATCAGCTCGATGTCGCTCTACTCGACATCAATCTCCATGGGCATTACGAAGGTATCGAACTCGGCAAATTAATCACCAACCAATACAATTTCCCTTTTGTTTATCTCACATCCTATGCGCACAAATTTATCATAGAAAAAGCCAAAATCACTCGCCCAATGGGTTACATCGTAAAGCCCTTTAGCGAAAAAGATCTTTTTACTACCCTCGAAATCGCTCTCTATAATTATAACATCGATAGACGACCACAAGTATTATCTCTCGAAGCACTCAATAGTAGGCTATCGATCAATAAGTTGACAGAAAGAGAATTCGAAACCCTCGAATCTATTTTTGAGGGCATGACCAACAAACAAATCAGCAATAAACTATTTGTATCTCCCAATACCATCAAGACACATATAAAAAACCTCTATCTCAAAATAGGTGCACACTCCCGTGCAGAAATCATACGGATCGTCAGAGAAATACTCCAAGATTGACCCTGTCCATCTATTGTTTTTTTGTAATAGCACCGGCAGGGCGAATTGATTCTATATCAAAAAGAAAAAGGCTCTGCAATATTCATCGACAGAGCCCTTACTTTTAATTATTTACCGGATACCCAAATTCCTAGAGCATCGTCGTCGGGCATACATAATCCGAAATCTCAAAATCACCGGATTCCTTCATAGCATTAAATCCTCCCGCTACATCGATTAAGTTATTATAACCTCTAGCTTTGAGAATAGATGCAAAGATCATAGATCGATATCCTGAGCGACAATGTACATAATATTCCGTATCCTTATCCACTTCGCTCATCCGCTGATTGATAAAATCCAAAGGAACATTCTTGGCCCCAATTACATGCTCCGAATAATACTCGCTCTCTTTTCGACAGTCCAAAATATGAGCATCTTCCACTTTGTTTAGTTCATCGACCGGTACAGATTTGATCTGATCTACTTCATATCCCGCTGCCTTCCAAGCCTCAATACCTCCCTCTAAATACCCGATCGCATGGTCATATCCAACCCTCGACAGACGCATAACGACTTCTTCTTCTTTACCCTCTTCTGTAACCAAGAGTATCTCTTGATCTAAGTCAGGAATCAAAGTACCAACCCATGATGCAAAGTTCCCATTCTCCCATATATTGATAGACCCGGGCACAAAAGCCTTACAAAATACTTGTGGATCACGAGTGTCCAATATCAACGCTTCGCTAGCTTGGGCAGTCGTCTCAAATTCTCTCGGGCTGAGCCCCTTGACACCCTTCGCAATCACCTCATCATAACTCGCATCGGGTCCCTGTATGTTGATCATAACATTCTTAGGAAAATACTGTGGTGGTGGCTTGAGTCCATCCAAAACCTCCTCAATAAATTCCTCCTTAGTCATATCAGCTCGCAAAGCATAATTTGTCTTCTTTTGGTTGCCCAACGTATCAAAAGTCTCCGAACTCATATTTTTGCCACAAGCAGATCCTGCACCGTGATTAGGATAGACGATAATATCATCCGGAAGCGGCATGATTTTATTTCTCAACGAATCATACAAGTGTCCTGCCAGTATCTCTTGCGTCAAATCCTTGACTACCTTTTGTGCTAGATCAGGTCTTCCGACATCTCCGATAAACAAAGTATCTCCACTAAAAATACAGTGCTCCTTGCCATTTTCGTCTTTGAGCAAATAGGTAGAACTCTCCATCGTATGACCGGGTGTATGAAGAAGAGTCAGGCTGATATCACCTACCTCAAATACCTCTCCATCCTTGCCGATATGTGCATCATAACCTAGCTTAGTTTCTGTAGGTCCCAATACAATCGTCGCACCACTTTTCTTGGCCAAATCAATGTGACCCGCAACAAAATCTGCGTGAAAGTGCGTCAAAAATACATACTTAATCTTCGCCCCGTCTGCCTCAGCTCGCTCCAAATATGGTTCCGGAGCACGTAGCGGATCAATTACCAGCGCCTCTCCATTACTCTCTACATAATAGGCGGCTTCCGCCAAACAACCCGTATAAATCTGTTCTAATTTCATGATAATCTAATGTTTTTGTTAATAAAAATATGTTTAATTATTAAAGATAATTAATTATAGTTGCATTCACAATCCAACAAACAGTCAAAAACTCCCAGAACACTCCTTGCCCTTAGCGAATAGAGATGCCGCTGACCCAATCGCTTAGAACTCAATAATCCTTTGAGCTTCATCATCGATAAGTGATGCGACATCAACGATTGGTCAGAATCCAATAGCTGTGTAAGATCATTGACCGATAAAGGACCACGCTTACCCAATACCTGTACGATTTTTAATCGCAAAGGATGTGATATACTCTTTAGTATATAGGCTGCACGTTCGATCTGTTCATCTGATATTTTTATGTCTTTGTCCATAATTTCTGAATACAAACATATGAAGATACATTCATATAAACAAGATGTTATCCAAAATGATGCGTAACTTTGGTTACAAGCAACCCAAAAAGCAACCCAAAAAGCAAGCTATTGCATACTTTAGTTGAACGATTAGAAAAAAAATGATACAAAAAAATACACCTGATGTAGGGCGAATGTATTTCTTTGCGTTATTATAGTTAAACATCAACGCTACCAAATGCTAAAAACTTTTATCATACTCAGTTTGACCTCCATACTATTTTTCTTCGGTTGCCGACATGACCCGATAGATCCGGATCCTCCGGATCCTATGCCTCCCAAAGATACTGTCCACGTAAGTGATCCCTGTGCCTCCAATGTCATACACTATCAGACCGATATACGTCCTATCTTATTCAACAACTGTGCAGTGAGCGGATGTCATGACAAAGAAACTGCTCAAAATGGCATCATACTCAATGATTTCGAAAATACGCTAGCATCCGGTGGTATAGTACCCTTCTATCTGGACAGCAGCTCTATCTATCAGCGGATTCGATCCACCGGCCCAATCAAAATGCCACCAGATCCCAGATCCTCATTGGAGCCGGAACAAATAAATCTGATCAAGAATTGGATATTGCAGGGGGCGGAAGACTATCTTTGCGATACTATTCCTTTCTGTGATACACTCGATGTCAGTTACGTACAACACATATTTCCCATATTTGCCAGGTCATGTCGAGGATGTCACAGCGGGACCAATCCTGCTGCCGGAGTCTCCCTTACCAATTATGACGAAATCTCCCTTATAGGACAGTCCGGCAGACTAGTGGGAGTGGTCGCATGGTGGTTTGGCTTTGCCAAAATGCCCCCAAATGGCAATAAACTCCCCGAATGCGAAATAGAACAAATCCGCAGATGGGTCGCTGCAGGAGTACCGGACAATTAAAATATATTTTCTTAACGATTTCTTATGAAACTAAAACCCGTTTTTACTGTACTAATACTGATAGGAATGCTCATAGCCTATATAGGGTATAAACTCTATACCAAGCCACATCAAGACATCGAGCAACTAAAGCCTGATCTGACTGCAACGGCAGACCAAATACTGGCTGACTATCAGGATGAACAACAAGGCAATACCAAATATCTTGGAAAAATTGTTGAGGTATCCGGCACCATACTCGAACTAAATACAGGTCAAAACAACACCCATCAGATCGTCCTAGATACCGGTGATATGATGGCACGAGTAAGTTGCGAATTGGACTACTTAGTAGATCACCCGAAGTTGGCAAACTACAAAATCGGAGATCAGATACGCTTAAAGGGTCTTGGAGCAGGCATGGTTATGGATATCGTCCTCGACCGTTGTGTCATCCTCGAATAACCGAACAATACATGTTTTATATCATTGTACCAAACAAGCATTATTTTATGAAGAATCTATTTATAATTCTATTTTGCATCGCAGGACTTTCGACAATACACGCTCAAAAATATTTCACTCGAGACGGATTTGTACACTTTTATTCTGAAACTCCGATGGAAACCATCGAAGCAGATAATAACAAACTCAACTGCGTCCTTGACCTCGCCACGGGCAATATTCAGCTCGCCGCCCTAGTCAAAGTATTTCATTTTGATCGAGCACTCATGGAAGAACACTTCAATGAAAACTATATGGAGAGTAGCAAATATCCAAAAGCGAGCTTTAAAGGACAGATCACCAATATCGCCAATATCGATTTTGAAGAGACCGAAAAACAACCCGTCCAAATACAAGGCACACTCACCATACACGGTGTTCAGAATGCCATAAGTACACAAGGATCATTATGGATCGTCGATGGAAAAATACACGCCGTTACAGCTTTTGACATCGCTCCGGAAGACTACGGAATAAAAATACCGGGAGTCGTACGTGATAAAATAGCCAAAAATATCCATATCGACATCAAACTAGTGCTCCAGCCTTTTGAAAAGTAGTAGAATACAATTACTTTTGAGTGATTTTTTATAATTCTTTCAGAACAACTACTTCTAGCCTATGCTTCGGATATTTAGCCTAATCACGATAAGTTTGTTATTCTCCAGTGTTGTGATCTATAGTCAGGACGATGACCTACTTTCCTTGCTTGGCGAAGAAGAACATATCGACTATACCACAGCCAGTTTTAAGACCTCTCGCGTCATCAATTTGCACTCTCTCGAAAATACAGCACCCGGAGTGATGGATTTCAAAATTTCGCATCGCTTCGGAACCATCAATAGCGGTATCCAAAACCTGTTTGGACTCGACAACGCATCCATCCGATTGGGTTTTGAGTTTGGACTCACTCCACACCTCATGGCAGGATTTGGGCGGAGCAGTTTAGAAAAAAACTTTGACGGATTTTTCAAGCTAAAACTCCTCCGACAGTCCGGCGGAAAGCGCAATATGCCCATCTCTGTACTTCTATTTGGCAGCACAGTGATCAAAACTGCGACTTTTCAAGGAAATCCCGACGCCAACTTTTTTTCCAACAGACTCTTCTATACCTCTCAGCTTATTATCGGCAGAAAATTTAGCGAAGGCTTTACGCTCCAGCTTTCACCCAGTTATGTCCATAGAAACCTTGTCACGACAGCACAAGAAAGAAATGACATTTTTGCTCTAGGCATCGGCTTGCGCCAAAAACTCAATAAACGCATTACCATCAATGCTGAGTATATCTATGTCCCTGCTGACCAGCTCCCCGCCGGACTTAATAATTCGTTGTCGATAGGTTTTGATATCGAAACCGGAGGCCATGTCTTTCAACTCCAATTGACCAACTCCATCTCGATGGTCGAAAAAGGATTCATAGCAGAAAATACAGCTTCCTGGTCCAATATGGGCATACACTTTGGTTTCAATATCGCTCGTGTATTTACACTTTGGCAACCAAAGAAAATGTAAGAATTGATAACTATTTTCTAGCATTGTCCGTTGTATGATAGACAAGTGCGGATGCAATAATTGAGCGCATGACATGGTTTTATTCCTAATTTATATCAAAAAATACAGATGAGATCTATAAAAACAATCGCTATCATCCTGCTGATCGGTTTTGGTGGCTCAGCCTTTGTCTATACTAATCGCGAGTTTGAAATCACCAAAAATCTAGAAATATTTGCCAATCTATATCGAGAGCTCAATTCTAATTATGTAGATGACATCGCCCCCGGCACCTTGATGAAAACGGGCATTGATGCGATGGTCAAGTCCTTAGACCCCTATACGGTTTATTGGTCCGAGAGCCAAATCGAAGGGTATAAGTATCTGACTCGAGGCAAATACGACGGGATCGGTGCAGCTATCAAATTGATTGGAGATTATCCGACGATCACCGAATCCTTCAAAAAAAGTCCGGCGGCTGAGTCAGGACTCAAAATAGGTGACCAACTCATAGCCATCGATGGCCAGGATGCTAAAGGACGCACATCCGAAGATCTAAGGGCTGTAATGCGTGGTGTGCCCGGATCTCAACTGGAACTGACAGTAAAACGTCCCGGACAAAAAAACACCATGACTATCACCGTGACTCGAGGCGAGATCAGTGTACCGAATGTACCCTATTCAGGAGTGATCCGAGACCATATAGGCTATATCTCCTTGACGACATTTACCCCAAAGGCTTCCGCCAATGTGCTCAAAGCACTACGCAATCTATATACCGAAGACCCTGACTTAGAAGGTGTGATTTTAGATCTACGCGATAATGGTGGAGGACTACTCCGAGAGGCGATTAATATTTGCAATATATTTGTCGATAAAGGTTTGGAAGTCGTTAGTACCCGTTCCAAAGTCAAAACCAGAGATCAACATTTTAAAACCAATAAACCCGCCGAAGACAAAGACATTCGCTTGGCAGTTTTGATCAACAATCGATCCGCCTCAGCTTCAGAAATCGTTTCAGGTGTAATGCAAGATTTGGATCGTGGAGTCCTCATAGGACAACAGTCTTACGGAAAAGGACTAGTCCAAAACACCTATGATCTAGGCTACAATTCAAAAGCCAAAATCACTACCTCTAAATATTATATCCCCAGTGGCCGATGCATACAAGCCGTTCGATATAAGGATGGCAAGCCGGTGCATATTCCGGACGACCAACGCCAAGTATTTTATACTAAAAACGGACGAAAAGTACTCGATGGCGGAGGAGTAAAACCCGACATTAGCCTTGATGCCCATGATGACACTAAGTTGATCAACGATCTTCGCCATCAAAATCTCATCTTTGGATATGTAACCGAATACTGTAGCAAACTCAGCCAAGAACCCAAAGCAGGTACTTATACATTTGATGATTGGCAAGGGTTTTTGGATTATCTTGAAGCACAAGATTTTGAATACAAATCCGAACTGGAAGAGCACATAGACGATCTCCAAGAACTCAGTGACGACCCAAAAACCGACCAATCGGTTTTGACCGCCATCAACAAACTCAAAGAGAGCATCCGACAAAGCAAAAAAAATGAATTAGAAGCACAGCGAAAAACGATTAGTGGAATCATCGAGCAAGAAATCATCAGCCGCTATCACTATCGTACCGGCAAAACAATACAAGCTATAAGCCACGATCCGGAGATAGACAAGGCTATAGAGATACTTACCGACTCGGAAGCTTATGACAAAATATTCGTCCCCAAATAATAAGCTACTTCTGACAATTACGGCAGGGCAAACAAAAAATGATAATCACTAGACTCTTAATAAAGATTAAACCCTATATTTGCAGTCCAAAAACCCTACTATTAGGTCCCATAGCTCAGTTGGTTAGAGCACCTGACTCATAATCAGGTGGTCCCAGGTTCAAGTCCTGGTGGGACCACTACTCCTAAGGATCAGTCCCCCTTATTCCGTACTGTTCCATGGGAGAATGTCCCCCTCCGGATGGAAGATGCCCAATCAGCCAAAACGAATTTGTCCGCCCTACTGGAGCATGAAATCGACCCCATGTCGGATAAGAAATTTTTACGACCTTTGTCGCACTATGAGCAGATACACATCCGCACAAGAAAGAGTTTATAGTGAGCAAACAATTCATTGGTTGCAATTGGAAAGTATTCCGACCAAAGCATCTATCGACCAACTTCGGGATCTCATCAGATATCACGAATGGAAATACTACATCAAGAACAATCCGGTCATCAGTGACTACGAATATGATCGCTTGTTTGACCTTCTCAAATCCTTGGAGGCTAAGTATCCGGACACAATACACGCAGACAGCCCCACACAGCGAGTAGCTTCTGACCGTATTTCGACCTTCCGGTCGGTAGAGCACTTGGTACCCATGCTTTCACTAGCCAATTCTTATAATGCTGAGGACCTTAATGATTTTGATGATCAAGTCCGCAAATTGTGCTTGATCCAAGCCCAAGTACCTATCGAATACATCGTAGAGCCCAAATTTGATGGCGGATCTGTAGCCCTCGTTTATCAACAAAACCATCTTATACGTGCTGCTACTCGAGGTGATGGCATCTATGGAGATGATATTTCTCAAAATATCAAAACCATCAATTCTGTCCCTTTGTCTGCCAAGTTTGCCGAGCATGGTATCCATCGTGCGGAATTGCGCGGAGAAGCACTCATAAGAAAAGATCGGTTTTTGAAAATCAATGAAGAGCGAAAAAGTAAAGGGGAAGAGCCTTTTGCCAATGCGCGAAATGCTGCTACCGGTGCTCTACGTATGAAAGACCCCAAAGAGACAGCACAACGAGGACTGGATCTTTTTGTCTACCAGATGGGACTGGCAGAGGATGATCAAGCCCAAAATATTTTAGATAGTTTTGATACACATCAGGCCACGATCAGTCTATTGGCAGATTTGGGATTCAAAATTCCCCAAAAAGAAATAAAATTGTGTACAGGTATAGAGCAAGTCATCGATTTCTGTAAAGCTTGGGAAGAAAAACGTGATAGCTATGACTACGAAATAGATGGGATGGTGATCAAAGTCAATCGAATAGACTATCAAAAAAAATGTGGATCAACTTCCCACCATCCGCGATGGGCAATAGCATACAAGTTTAAGGCCAAACAGGCTACCACTACACTCCAAAATGTCCGGTACCAAATCGGAAAAATCGGATCCGTCACTCCAGTAGCCAAAGTGGAGCCCGTACATCTAGCCGGTGTGACCGTCAGCTCCATATCACTTCACAACGAAGATTTTATTCGCTCCAAGGACTTACGCATCGGAGATCGAGTGCTTATAGAGCGTGCAGGTGATGTAATACCCTATATCGTCAAGGCTTTTCCCGAATTTCGTACCGGTGATGAACATCTGATAGAGTTTCCTACGCACTGTCCTGAATGCAATACACCCCTCGTCCAAGATCTCGGTGAAGCTGCTTGGCGCTGTCCCAATCATCTTTGCCCCGCACAGATCATCCAAAGAATGGTATTCCATATCTCCAAACATGCTATGGATATCGACGGAATAGGTAGATCTACCATTGAGCGCTTTTATGCTCTAGGCTGGCTTAGAGATCTTTCAGATATATATGATTTGGACTACAAAAGAATAGCCCAACTCGAAGGCTTCGGCCCACAATCTGCTCACAATCTCCGACTCGGCATAGAAAAGGCCAAACAAAAGCCGCTCCACAGGCTACTTCACAGTCTGAGCATCCATCATTTGGGAAGGCGATCTTCCAAACTCATAGCCCGAGAAGTCAATTATATCTTTGATCTCCAACATTGGACTTTGGATCAGTTGGAGTCCATCAAAGACATAGGACCTATCCTAGCTCGCAATATTATGGAGTGGTTTGGCAAGGAAGAAAATATTCAAATGCTGCGTCGAATGGAGTCCTTAGGTGTCAATATGCGCCAAACCCCCGAAGACCTTCCACCCAAAATAGCTGAAGATGCTCCCTTACGCGGTAAAACTATCCTCTTTACTGGAAAACTCCTCAGACTCAATAGAAATGAAGCCAAAACAATGGCAGAACGAGCCGGAGCCAAAAACATATCATCGGTCAGTTCCAATCTGGATATACTCGTAGTCGGTGAAAAAGCCGGATCCAAACTCAATAAAGCAAAGGCAATCGGCAGCGTACGTATCATCAGCGAAGATGAATTTATCCGCTTAATTGGAAAATAAATGGGGGATGGGTGGATAAGCTCCTAGTATCATAAATGGCAGGATGACAAAATTATAAAGGAGCCGATGTTTTATAGACATCAGCTCCTTTTTGGGATGTGTATATTTGTATTACCGAAGGATGTCGGTACTATAGTTTGGCTTTTACCAGTGCAGTGATGTCATTGCTCTCATCATAGTAGAGCAGCACACCGGAACTCAGGTCCATCACATAGCTGTAACCATTGTCTTTGGCCACATCAGCGATGATCTTATTGACTTTGTCCAAGATAGGCTGTAGAAGAGTCTGTTCTTTATCAGCTACTTGCTGTGCCATGTTTTGTTCCATTTTAGCAAGATTCTCTTGTTCCTTGGTCAGCTCAGCTTTCTTAATCTCTGCCTCTTTGGGCGAAAGATCACCACGCTCATATTCTTTTTGCAAACTTTGGGCTTTGGTCTGAAGAGATTTGATTTGGGCTTCTAGTTTTT
Source organism: Bacteroidota bacterium (assembly GCA_024277695.1). GTDB lineage: Bacteria > Bacteroidota > Bacteroidia > Chitinophagales > Saprospiraceae > JAJRUR01. Next base: position 10,197 of record JAJRUR010000114.1, read on the forward strand.
TCTTAAGTTGAGCGGTCAGCGTCTCCAAATTGGTCTTGGCTTGTTTTACTTCCGGCAGATCAGCAAGCAGCTCAGCCGAATTGATATAAGCTATTTTTTGTGCCTGTGCTCCAAAGCCCAATGTAAGACTGAGCAGCACTACTGATAGGATTTTTGTTATTTTATTCATGCTAAATATCGTTTTCGTTTGATTATTGATCTAATAAATTAAAATAGTTATTTAATGTTTTTTTTGATTTCGTCCGTCTTGTCATATTTCTCATCTACAAATAATATACCTGTGGCGCTATTCTTGTCCAGAATGATATCAATGCTCCGGGTCGTGGCATATTTTTCGATAGCTGCATAGACCTGATCTTGAATCGGGTTGATCAGTTCTTGTCGGCGAGTAAAAAGCTCACCCTCCGGACCAAATTTTTCGCGTTGAAAATCCCGCGCTTCTTTTTCTGCTTGGATTATGGCATCCTCTCGTTCTTTTCGTTTTTCGTCACTGAGCAATACCTGATCGGCTTGATATTTATTGTACATCGTTTTAATGGCATCATATCTAGACTCGACTTCTTTGTTCCAGACTTGGGCCATATCGTCCAGTTTTTGTTGCGCTTGACGGTAATCGTCCATGCTCTCCAAAATATTATCCACATCGATTACAACGACTTTTTGGGCATGACCCAACTGTACAAAGAAAAATAAACTCAGTAGAGCGGGTAAAAAAGATCTTTTTATCATCATGTTTAATTTTAGTGGTGCAAAAATATAATGTTTTTAGTTCCTTACACTCTTAAGACTGAAAACTTTGCTAAAGTTTCGCTTGTGCTTGGGCGCCCATGCACTAAAAAGTAGATAACGAATTGATTATGAGATTATTGTAGATATTATAGGCATTTTACTTTAACGGGGGCTTAACATGTATTTTGTTCTTTTTAACAGCTTTGGCCAAGTAGATTGTGTAAAAATACAAAAAACACTAACTTGCCGGCATGAGTATATTTAGTATAGGGGCCGAAGAATTAAAACTCTCGGATCTGTTCTTGTTAAAAGAATCCGGTCATCGATTGGAGTTGGCAGAAGCCGCGCGGGATCGCATAGCAAAAAACCATCAATATCTACTTTCTAAGCTTGATGACACGGAGCGAGCATTTTATGGTATCAATACGGGTTTTGGGTCATTTTGTACTACTAAGATCTCCCCTGAACATCTGGCGCGTCTGCAGTCCAACCTGATCAGATCTCATGCTGCCGGTGCCGGAGAGTGGATTCCTGACCAATTGGTACGCCTGATGCTTGTGCTCAAGGTACAAAATTTGAGTCTTGGCTATAGTGGCGTTCGGATCCAACTAGTAGAGGCTTTGATCGCACTCTACAATCAAGATATCCTGCCTATGATACCTGCTCAAGGGTCCTTGGGAGCCTCCGGTGATTTGGCACCATTGGCTCACATGAGCCTGGCGCTCATCGGCTTGGGAGACGTGCGATATCATGGCCGGCAGATAGATGCGCTAACTGCCTTGCGCCAATGTGGGCTACAAGCAATAGCCCTAGGGCCTAAGGAGGGACTGGCGCTGATCAATGGTACACAGTTTTCGACGGCTTATGCTGTATATAACTGCTTACAGGCATCTAGACTCACACGGATTGCGGATCATACTTTGGCCATGTCTTTGGAAGCTTTTGACGGGGATGCATCTCCTTTTGCTACAGCTGTACACAGAGTAAGAGCTCACCCCGGTCAAAGATTTACAGCAAATCGAGTCCGGGAGATATTGGACGGAAGTCCGCAATTTAGGTCGGGCAAAGCCTATGTCCAAGATCCCTACTCCTTTAGGTGTGCTCCTCAAGTTCATGGTGCCAGCTACGATACTATTCGATACGCTGAAACTGTCATCACTACCGAAATCAATAGTGTGAGTGACAATCCACTACTCTTTGAGCAAGAAGATCAAATCATCAGCGGGGGTAACTTTCATGCACAGCCGATTGCATTGGTATTGGATTTTATGAGTATTGCGATCGCTGAACTGGCTTCAATCTCTGAGAGGAGATGCTTCAAGTTACTGTCCGGTGAGCGTGGCCTCCAACCCAATCTTGCTAACAATCCCGGACTCGAATCCGGTATGATGATCGCACAGTACACAGCAGCAGCCATCGTATCTCAAAACAAACAACTTTGTACACCGGCGAGTGTGGATAGCATCGTCAGCAGTGCCGGTCAAGAAGATCATGTGAGCATGGCCGCCAATGCGGCTACTAAATGCTATCGAGTGATGGACAATACACTCACTGTACTAGCTATCGAATTTTTGACAGCCTATCAGGCACTCCACATGAAAACGAATTATATCAGTTCGCCGATGATCGAAGAAATTCGAAACCAATTTGCCCGGCACATGCGTCCTTTTGAAGGTGATGTGATCCTTTCGGACAAATTTGAAACGACACGTAGTTTTTTGGATACGTATTTTTAAGGAAGATCATCTAAGTCTTCGCTGTACCATCTCCATGGATGCCTTGAGATCTATAACATCTTATCGCGTAATAAATTCAGATAGTCTCTTACTGCACTAAATGAGACTACTTTGTCTTTAAAATAAACCAAAGTTTGTTTGATTTCTTTTTCGGTAGCCTCAAACTGTCTAAGAATATTGACGAGGTGCATGCGCATATGTCCTTTTTGGATACCGGTGGTGACCAAAGAACGCAGGGCAGCAAAATTTTGGGCGAGCCCCACCGATGCGATGATAGACATCAACTGTCGGGCAGAGGGATGTCCGAGGAGCTCGATGGATCGACGAGCGACGGGATGAATATTGGTCAATCCGCCTACCGTTCCTACTGCCAAGGGTATCTCCAGCCAAAAACGAAACTGCCCCCCATCAATTGTACATTGGCTTAGACCACGATATTGGCCATCGCGAGCAGCATAGGCATGGCCACCCGCTTCGATCGCCCTAAAGTCATTGCCCGTAGCTAGTACTACAGCATCTATGCCATTAAATATACCTTTATTATGGGTCACTGCACGATATGGATCAATCTGAGCTATCCGTACCGCCTTATAAAATCGCTTTGCAAAATCCTCTGCACTTAACCCTCCCGGATACTTCCCAAGATCAGATATAGGGCAGCTCACTTCAGACCGAACGATACATTCAGGAGTATAATTGGACAAAATGGACATCACTACTTCGATATCCCCCAAAGTGCTCCGCACTACATCATTGGTCTTACAAAAACGCACAAAACTACTTGCAAACTGCTCGAGAACAGAATTGATAAAATTTGCTCCCATCGAATCACAGGTCTCAAATTTGACTCTAAGCTGATAGTAGTCCGGTTCTAATTCTGAAAAATCCAATAACTCGATGTCCAATATTCCACCTCCGCGCTTGTTCATATTGGTAGTAAGGGCTTTGACCTCCGTCATCAGACTGGCTTTGAGCTGAGCAAATACACTTCTTAATAATTGGACAGATCCCGATGTATAAAAATGTATGTGCCCGATTTTGACCGTAGAGATGACCTCTGTGCTGAAGCCCCCTCGTTCCATCCAATACTTAGCACTACTCGAGGCGGCTGCTACTACACTACTTTCTTCGATCACCATGGGTACAGCAAATGCCCTTTGATCTATTACGAAATTTGGAGCCACACCATAGGGGAGATGAAAATTGCTTATCGTATTTTCGCTGATTTCATCTAAGATCTTTTGCTTTTCGTCATTGATATGCCAATAGCTCATCAGCTCGTTCATCACAGCTTCCGGCTCTTTAAAAAAATTTTCTACGATCCATTTGATCTTACCTCTCTTATTGAGTTTAGAAAATCCGGATATTGTCTTATTCTCTTGCTTAGCCATGATGACGAAGACGCAATATTTGGTATGACAAAAGTAATCCTTTTTTTTGCTCTTCGATATAATCAAAAAGCGCATCTGTCGATTGCATGGCATAATGGAGCAAGGCAGAGGCTTGTCCATAGACTGCCGGAGCTGCTATTTTACGCATATAATAGTATCCTGTCAGATAATCGTTGATCCCTCCGGAAATGATAAATTTATTGCAGAGTGATTTGTTTTTGGCTTTTGCCAATATAGTATTGACCATGCTGACCATCTGATCGGGAGTATGACCTATATTGGCCAATCCCAGATGATTGTCCATTTGTGGGTTCTGTGCCCTGAGCATCTCCAATTTGGCAAAATTAGTACCTCCATGTGCCCCAAATTCAATAGCCTCAAGGGGCAATTGCATCAAGGCCTCCAAACTTTTAGGACCAAAGCCTTGACCGACTTCCTTGACTATCACCGGCACATCGATCTCTTCTAAGACGCGCTGCAAAGTATCCAATGGTCGCCGGCGGATAAGGTCTCCTTCGGGTTGTAGCCATTCTTGTAGGGGGTTGACATGAATTATGAGCCCATCAGCACGTAATCGTTTAATGATTTCGACGACGCGATGCAGCTGTTTGGACGCTATGAGATACTCCATTTGAGCAATCCCAAAATTGGTAAAAAATGGAACATCATCGCCCAGTATATCTCGCAGGTCAAAGTCAGCCAAACTTTCCGCACTCTGCAGCAGAGGCCTACAAGACCCAAGCCCGAACCCCATCTTGTGATAAGCACATACTTCAGCAAGTCTTCTATTGATCAAAGCTGCTCGATCTGTACCTCCAGTCATACTCGATACCCATATCGGCAACAACATCTGCTTTTTGGCGATCTCCATATGCGGCAGTTGTACTTCTTCAGGAGGCTCAAAAAGAAGCGGTTCATAATCAAATCGAGCATCCACTCCCAAGCCATGGGTCTTAAAAGCTAGATCGATATGATCTTTCTTGCGGTCTGTCAATATTTTGCTTGTATCTTTGTCCACTATATCGCAAAGTTAGCTCAATTTTAACAATCAGATAACGTACTATATAAAATCATTCTCGTCCATATGGTGTTAGCAATACGTATAATGAGGCATAAGTTATATACATCAAATACTATCAAACCAACTCAACAACTCAAGCAAGCAAGATGATCCATAGATTTTTTTACTACAGTTTTTTTCTCTTCATCTGCTCAGGAGTATCCATTTCGGCGCAGACATATTTCGAGATAAATGACTTTGATGTCGATCGAGATAAACTGACCATCCTCGGTGATGTGATGATCAATCAAGACAAGCTCAGTATTACACCGGATATCCCCCAACAAAAAGGCGCATGCTGGTATGCCAAAGGCAAAATAGACCTCTCTATAGGATTTGATACAGAGTTTACTTTTTTGATCGAAAAAAATAGTGCCGGAAAGCATGGGGACGGTTTTGCTTTTGTAATCCAAAACAGCTCCCCGAATGCCATAGGACACTCCGGTGCAGGTCTCGGTTATGATGGTATCTCCAATGCGCTCGTGCTGGAGTTTGACACCTACGACAACCACGAAGGGAGTCGAAATCACGTCAATCTCTCTGTGTATTCCACTGCTAAGCAACGTTTTGTAAAAATAGCCACTGTACACGAAATACCCGAAATTACTGACGGGTCTGCACATTTTGCACGCGTCGAATACAAAAACGGCTTTTTGAGCTTTTTCCTCGATAGCTATCTTTTTCCGATTTTGTCCACAAAAATCGATATTGCCGAGGCAATAGGATCCAATGACCATCTCGCTTGGATGGGATTTACTGCGGCTACTTCTCATCACAGTTCGGCGCACAACCTGCTCAACTGGTCGATGAACGAAAAACTCAAACCACCACCGGATATCGCCGTCGAAAAAATAGAAGTTGTCAAGGCAAAAAAAGTAGAAGTCCACTCTAGAAAACTCCGTATTCGTGTCTGGGATGACCACCAGATAGATGGTGATATCATCTCTCTAAAGTACAATGATGACTGGATCGTCACCGAACTAAAACTCACTGCCGAGCCCAAAGAAATGACTCTAACCCTGACGGGATTTAAGGCATTTTTGACCCTCTATGCCAACAATCTGGGACTGATGCCACCCAATACAGCTGCCATCTCCATTTTTGACGGCAAGTCCACTCAAAAAATCGTTCTGAATGCCGACATGCGGACGAGTGAAGCACTCGAGCTGGTTTATGTAGGTGAAGAATAAGCAGGATACTCGTTTATGGGCTTACGGCTTTTGTCTCGTGAAGTTCGGTCTAGACATCTTGTTTGTCTTAGTTTGCCGGTCTCCAAACATGCATTAATCTCCAATATATAGTAACAAAATCCAGTTTTTGTTACTATATTTGAACTATATAAATATTTATAATCCTTGGCAGCTTTGCTTCTTGCTTGATTGACCAAGAAAATGCATTGTATATGATCAAATATCTTCTCATAGCCGGAATAATCTATCTCATCTATAATTTCAGAAGTCCCAAGCGCATAAACCAAGTCCCGGATAACTGGCAGGAAGAAGACGAAATTGCAGATTTTGAAGAGCTTTGACGAGCAGCGAATCATCTACAAGGATGATGGTCTTGTAGCATACAACAAAATAGCCGGAATGCCGATGCTTCCGGACAAAAGCTCGGATCCATCCCTACTCGATCTGCTTCAAAACTATCTGGGACAGCAACTATTTGCGATACATAGAATCGACCGACCGGCAAGTGGTGTAGCACTGTTTGCCAGATCCAAAGCGCATGCTGCCCACTACAGCTCATTATTTAGGAGCTCATCTTCGATCACCAAAGAATATCTCGCTGTCACCGAAAAAGGTCTGGAGACCGATGAAGGTCTATTGGAGGACAGTCTCATCCGCAATCCCAAACTCAACAAGTCGTTTGTGACTCAAAATATATCCAAAGGCAAACGCGCCCTTATGGCATATAGCTTTATAGTGGCTACAGACAGATATTGGGTATATCACATTCGTTTGTTGACCGGAAGGCATCACCAGATAAGAACCCAGCTCTCTGCGCGTGACTGTCCGATCAAAGGAGATGTCAAGTACGGAGCACGGAGAAAAAACAAAGACAGAAGCATACATCTGCATGCTTGGAAACTCCGATTGTCTAGACCGGATTATAGCGAACTCCTTGTAGAGGCTCCCATACCTCCAGGACCTATATGGGGGATGATAGACACCTTGGTATAGCGAGTTTTTCTGAGCTCTAAACACTCAAAAATATGGTGATTTGCCGGAGAATACATATAAAATAAGAATATAACACTAATATCTATATATTTTTTACTATATTGTCCATCGTAAAACATTTTTCTTCACAAAACAAAACGAATTATGGGAAGTCTATTACCTTTAATCATTCAGTTATTAAGTGGTGCTGTAGGTGGAAATGTCGCCGGCTCACTGATGAAAAAATCCTCACTTGGCACATTGGGAAATTCTATTGCAGGAATCCTAGGTGGTGGCTTAGGAGGTCAGATTTTGGGCATGCTGGGCATGGCTACGCAAAGCGGTAGTATGGACCTGGCAGGCATTTTGGGCAGTATTGCCAGCGGTGGTGTAGGTGGTGGTGTCGTCATGGCTATCATCGGAATACTCAAAAAGATGATGAATAAGTCCTAGGCCTGTGCATTGACTTATTTTAATCCCATTCCTTAGGCCGAATACCATTCGGCATCCATGACTGCTGAGTCTTGTGGCTCAGCAGTTTTTTGTTATGTAGATACTGCAAAATTGATTACAATCCTACAGCAGAAAACCTATATCTTAGATAAAAAGTCTCAAATATCAAATATTTTTTTTGACGAGCCAAGCACCTGCTTTATTACAT
>JAJRUR010000115.1 GCA_024277695.1 Bacteroidota bacterium
ACACACCAATCGACGACTGTCCAGCTTCTAATGATTTTTTGGCTGCCCTCACATATATTGGACAAGGTGTTATCCGTATATCCTACCAAAACATTGCAAGTAGGACCGTCGAGCAGGATTCCGTTGATTGTAGGCCATCCGGTGACATCCGGTTCGAGGCTTGCACCACATTCTCCCAAGTAGTTTGGAGGCAACACCAAACTATCTAAGGTCAAAGGAGTCAAAGTAATGGTCTGTGTACAGGTGGAGACATTTCCGGAAGGGTCAGTAGCAGTCCAAACTCGGATCACTTCACTATTGCAGGCATCTCCGGTCTGCGTGTCTTCATACTCTAGGGTCATATCACCACAGGCATCATAAGCTATGACGGCACCAAAGACTGCAGGGTCTAGATTGGTCCCACAAACTACCGTGGTATCGCTACATTGTAGTACGGGTTTCGTTTTGTCTTCAATAAATACTTTGCCCCAGCATCGGTTACCAAAGAAGGGGTCGATGACAGTGACATTTAGCGTATCGCCTATATGTTCTGCAGTAGCCACGTCACCGTAAGAAGTGCCCTGATCATCTGTAAGAAGCACTTCGTATCGCTCATAACAGGCATAGTTATCTCCTTCGAGGATCATATCCGGTGTGATTTTGGCTTCGCAGTTTTCGTCGAGAGATACTTGGACGAAGTCGTTGCATTGCATGCTAAAGAATTCGGGGTCATGTTCGATGATGATGACTTCGAAGCTACATTCGCTGACATTTCCGCTGGCATCCGTTGCTGTCCAAGTTTGGACATACTCTCCGATTCCGAAAAAGTCATTGGACGTAAGTCCGGAAGTGTCTGTCTGTAAAATACTGGGGTTGGGGTCACAGTTATCGGTAGCTAAGATGTTGTAGTTAATAAATGCGCCACATTGGCCGGGATCGAGGTTAATGGTAAAGCCCAGAGGACAATCCAAGACCGGCGCAATGCGATCTTCCAGAGTCACGGTTGCCTGGCATTGGGACGAGTTGCCACAATCGTCTGTAACCGTGAGGGTGACCATCGCCTCTGAACCATTGGCGCAATTAAAAGTGGATTGGTCGAGGGAAAGACTGACATCACCGCAGTTGTCCATACTACCGTTATTGATCATATCGGGTGTGATGACAGCTTCTCCATTTTCATCTACCTGTACGGTAATGTCTTGACAGAGGGCTTGAGGATTGGTGATATCTGCGACTGTAATGGTTTGGGTTTTTTGTGTTTGATTGGCGCAAGCATCTGTAGCGATCCAAGTTCTAGTGACTGTACCGGTATTATTGCATCCGGTGAGATTGGTCGAATTGAAGAATCCTATTTGGACGGTATCCTGAGGTGGAAGTAATATCATTGTCTGCCCGTCATTCAAAGCACCGGGCGATTCTGCTGCGGGCATTTGCCAACTAAAGTCTCTTCCATAGCTTCCGGAGCCTACTTTTTGTAATGATTGGCCGATGTTGGTAGTAAAGTCTTCAAATACACCGATATCCATGGACATCATGCCAGCTGCAGGACCATCATTGGCGGTAAAAGAACCTTCGTAACTGATAAATTCGATGACTTCATTGCCATTGCGCACGAGGGCAATTCCATCCGGTGCACCGTTCTGAATACCATTAGGAGGGAATGGGATAAAAATTGTTCCGAAGCCATTAGATTGGTCCGGAAGGGTACCGGAAAGTGATATAGCATTATAGGCATTGCCGTTGTTGCCATTGTACAAGAATACCGTAAAAGCGGACATGTCTGTACCGGCTGTACCGGCTATTTCTATAAATTCGCCTACGTCAGCACCACCGTTATCGTAGTGAAATTCATTGATCCAGAAGTCACTCCGATCTGCACCTGTACAGTTATCGGAAGCATCGTTGACCATACCTGTGCTACTCAAGTCAAAAGGATCTTGATCGCAAGAGAGTGTAATATCTGCAGGTACGGTAAAGTCCGGCGGTGTAGTATCTTGTACTGTAATCACTTGGTCAAAAGTACTGGCATTGCCACAATCGTCACGCACCATAAAAGTACGGGTGATGGTACCGGTATAGTTTCCACAGCCATTGAGTTGGATATCATCGGTAAAGCTAACGGATACCATACCACAGTTGTCCATTGCGTCGGTGACTGTGCCGGTGACACTGAGGTCAAAGGCATTTTGATCACAATCAATCGTGATGTCATCCACTTCCGTAAATGTAGGGCCTTCATTATCGATGATTACTATCATTTGCGTATCTCGGATTTCGTTCATGCAGGCATCGATTGCAGACCATATACGAACTATAGTATCTTGTGATCTACAATTTCCGAATAATCGGGTCTCGCTGAACATGACGGGGATGCCTGTGCCTGAAGAGATTACAGACTGTCCGGCATTGAGGTCTCCGGGTGACTGTGTAGTGGGACCTGTCCAACTAAAGTCTAGTCCCATGGCACCACTACCAGTACGCTGAAGAGATTGACCTACCGGTGTTCCGCTATTTTCACTGACTCCAACATTGGTGGACATCATTCCGTTGGCTGGGCCATCCGTAGCTGTAAAGTCTCCTTCATAGCTAATAAATTCGATGACTGTTCCCAAAGGATCAACAAGTGCTAATCCGTCGGGGGCTCCATTTTGGATGCCTGGCTGTAAGAAATGAAGAGCACCTGCCATATTGCCTTCATCGTCTATGGTTCCGCTGAGTGCTATGGTATTGTACATAGCTCCGTTGTTGCCGTTGTAGAGTACTACTGACCACCCGGTCAGGTCTAGTCCTGCGGGTCCGGCTATTTCGACCATTTCGCCTACATCTCCCCCTGCATTATCGTAGTGAAACTCATTGATCCAAACGCCGACCATTCCTCCTGTGATATTACAGTCATCCGATGCTGTAATAAGCGGAGGATTGGGGATAGTATCTTGACAGGCGATCATAGTATCGTTAGGTATTGGGCTGTCAAAAGTAGGGGCTTGCATATCTGGTAAGATATTGAAGCTAGTCATCACGGAGTCAGTATTGCCGCAAGCATCCGTTGCTGTCCAAGTATAGGTTACGGTACGACCTGAGCAGATATCTCCTACTGTTGTGGAGCTTTTGACGACGGAGACATTTCCGCAGTCATCCATTGCAGTGAGATCTTCTTGGGCCGGCATATTGGCTGAGCAAGGAATATCCGCAATGGGGTCGGGTAGGCTGTCAAAAACGGGTTTGGTAGTATCTTGGGTGATAATCGTTTGTGTATGGATGATGCTATTACCACAAGCATCCGTTGCTGTCCAGGTTCTGACTATAGTATCTATCACAGGACAAGTACCCGGAGTAATCGTTTCTGTAAAGATGACAGGAGTAGCCGGTCCAGCTACGGAAGGTAAAAAGCTCTGCCCTGAGTTGATATCTCCGGGAGAATCTGCAACGGGTCCTGTCCAGCTAAAATCTGAAGCTTGAGATCCTGGGCCACCCGTTCGTTGCAAGGATTCGCCTATTTGGGTTCCTCCATTTTCAGAAACTCCAACATCGGTGGAAGTCAATCCGTTGGCAGGACCATTTGTGGCTGTAAAGCTACCCTCATAACTGAGAAACTCAATAACTAGGTTAGCCGGATCTACAAATGCGATACCATCCGGAGCGCCATTTTGCATACTGCCGGTCAAAAAGTATAAGGCTCCAAATCCATTGCTTTCATCATCGATGATTCCTGAGAGGTTAATCGTATTGTATTGTGTGCCGTTGCTGCCATTATAGAGTACTATGGTATAGCCACTAAGGTCTGTGCCGGCTGTACCGGCTATTTCGACCATTTCACCGACATCAGCACCTCCATTATCGTAGTGAAATTCGTTGATCCATAGTTCTGTTGCCGGAGCTGTAGTCCCCATATCACAATTATCCGTAGCGGTGAGTGTATCTGCCGATGGTGCTGCACAATCGATCAAAGTATCCATAGGCAGAGCTTCGTTAAATAGTGGCGGAGTGGTGTCTTGGACGGTGATGATTTGGTTACAAGTAGCTAGTCCACCGGATACGGTATCTGTAACTGACCAAGTTCTTGTGATGGTTTTTTCATTGGCGCAAGCCCCTTGCGTTTCTACATCGGTATATGTGGGAGTCCCGTTGGGTGAAGTAGCCATGCCGGTGATTAGGGGGTCTGTGGAGTTTTCACAATTGATGGTAGTATCCGTTGGGCAAGTAATGGTAGTAGGTGTAGGGGCAAGTACGGTAGCTACCACGACGATGGTGTCTCCGAAGCAGAGATCTTGAGCACTATTAAATGGGTTAGAAGAGTTAGGTATGATAGTATAGGTAGCTGTGCCTGGGGCCATTGTGCTATTGCTTAGGGTTTGGACGATATCAAAAACTGCGGTTTCTATACCGGCCGTATCGTATATTTCGGTCATCCCGGGAGTGGCACCTGTGATTCCGGGGTCTGATACGACAGTCCAGCTGATTTCTACGGGATATCCTGCCAGGTCGGGTCGGGTAGATGTCGTATTGACCATATCAATATCCCACTGGGCAGTACCTCCGCTCGGTATCGTTATGTCTGCCGGATCTATGACATTGGGTGCCGGATAGACTGTAGAGAGTCCGACAAGGTGATCGGCGAGTGTGCAGGTTGGGTCGTCGGTTTTTTGAATATTGGTCAGGGAGATGGTGATGCGTCCGCGATCGAAGTTGCCGGTTTGGTTGATCAGTACCGGTGGTGGGGAAAGACTTTTGGTATTGAGGGGGTTTGTATTAGAGACTGTGAGTCCCGAGTAGATAATAGGAAAACTATTGTCATCCGTTAGGTCTTCGGGATGAGCCGGACTGCTGGCATTCTGTATGACGAGATCAAAAGTGACTCCATTGGGTGGTTCTGTGGTAGAAATATCAATATCTACGGTATCACCTGAACACATCGTGGTACTATTGAGCGTAGAGCTAATATCCGTACAAGCCTGTACAGCAGTACCTTCGAGGATAAAATTATCAAAAGCAAATTCTTCGCTGGCACCATCAAAAGAGAGTTCGATACGGAATTCGACTTTGTCGCCATCGGGTATGGTGAAACTAAATTCTTGAAAATTATTGGATAGGGCTGTACCGGCTACGGGTTGTGCAGAGACTTCATTATTGCAGTCTGTACCCGAAAACCCGCCATTGCCTGTACTGATCTCACAGGTCGAGGTAATATTATCCAGTTGGATGAGGTCTTCGTTAAAGTTATCTCCATTGGCATTGTCAAATCTAAATTTAAGGGCCTGAACCCAACCATCATGAATAGTAGGGGGCGTATAATCTACTCGATAGGAAACTACAGCACCATCAGCTCGATCGTATCGATTGGCGCCTTGGTTACCTTTGGCAAAACTACCTTTGAAGGTGAGATTGGTATATCCGGTTATCGTGATTTCGTTGAAGTCGATATTTTTATAATCCATACCATCACCCCCGTTATCATCCGTATCTTCGGCGGCAAAATAGAAGGAGCCACTTTGTCCGGTATAGCTAGCTCCTGTAGAGATGTTTGAGCCATCCGTTCTATTAAAATAGTCGTGGTTACCGTCATTAAATTCGGCAGATCCGGAATAACGGCTACCTCCGCTGCCATCCGTTTCGAAGTCTTCCTGCCAGATAACTGATTGGGCTTGAAGTCCGAAAGAAATCAAGAGAAGTACCAATACCGAGTAAATAAGTTTGATCATGAGATTGGTTTTTTTTAAAAAGAAATCATCGTTGCCTTCGTCTCAACGATGTATTTCGATGTATAAATATTTGTTTTTTAGCTAGTAATACACTACTACTTTTGATAATGTAATAACATGTCCTCTTCCGCTCACAAAATATGTTCATTTTATCTAAAATGATAATTTAAACATAACAAAAACCATACTAAACTGCTCTAAGGTATTCGTTTTAAATTTTGTTTTGGATCTATGCGGATAAGATATTGGTATTTAGGGTTGGATTAGTGTAGAAAGGCCAATACCGTGAACGAGTCTGACAAAGTCATAGAAAGCCCTTATCTCGATAGTTTTCTATGCCATGCGTGATTATCCATCTATAAGCGTAACCGTATATTAATGTGTGATTGTGGGTATAGGGTTGTTGGGTTATATGTAAGAAAAAATCACATCCTACCAAAAATCAAAATTTCTCATTATTTTTGAAAATATATTAAAGTGGTCAAATTCGACCACTTTGGAAAAATTTGAATATGAGCAAAATAAAGAAAATAGAAATTGAGAATGCCATAATTTCAATAACGAAAATTAATGAAGATGATTTTATTTGCTTAACTGATATGGCAAAAGCAA
>JAJRUR010000116.1 GCA_024277695.1 Bacteroidota bacterium
ATATAGTGCTTATATGGCTAAATACGTCATGGACTTGATGAAGAAGCACTGTCCTGATCTACATTTAGGACGTTCTATTTTTCCGCTAAATGTACGAGAATCTAAATTTTTGTATATTTACATAACATTAGACTTGTAAGCTAATAAATTTGATACCAATGAAAACAATATATTATCTGCTCATCATCTTTGCCTTCATGATATTTTCTAATTTTACCTGTGATGATTGTGAAGATAGAGTTCATGATCAATCAGACTTTGCTATAAGTCTCCGTTCTACTCAGAGCAGTGTGGATGTAGGCGATACTTTGATCTTGGATGGACTCTTCAACTCCACATTCGAATTAAAATTCAGCCAAACACAGTATGACAATGCTGACCAGTTGATCGAATATGGACTCGAAATCTTTGAGATTACTGCGAATAGTATAGATGCCGCTGACGCTAGAACGAATTTTGATTTCGTTGGAATTGAAGGAGATGTAATTGTTTCTCAGGGCAGACCGTTCAAGCTATCTATTTGGAATACCTGTGGCAGTGATCTATGTATGCTTACATTGGGTTTAATCCCCCAAAAACCCGGCTATTATGGAATTGTCCTAAAATCAGGAGCATTCGGAATGGAAAACGATTGTCAATCATTTACTCTGAATCCTAGTGAGATAGAGACAGACGGGACGAATAATTTTGAGATATTAAGTGAGATCAATCAATCAAGTCTAAGGATAAACCGTGTGTTTTATAAAAAACCTGAAGCAGAACCCCGATTATATTTCTTTAAAGTAGTGGAGTGATAATTGCTTCTTTTACTCATAAGTCGATCTGGTATAGCCATCGTATCTCAAAGATGAATACCTTGCATCAGAAATATTTATAAATCCTGCTGAAACAAACCGTGCAATTGGCCCTGCACTTTTTGAATGATATCGCCGAGATCCTCCGGACTGTTGATAAAGTCTATTTTGTCCACGTCTATGATCAGCAGATTGCCGATGTCATATGACTCTATCCATCGCTCATATCTGTGGTTGAGCTGCTTGAGATATTCCAAACTAATATTACCTTCATAGTCACGACCTCTATCCTGAATGTGTGATACAAGAGTAGAAATGTTTGCCTTGAGATAAATCAACAAATCCGGTGCCTCTACTTGAGCTGACATGGTTTGAAACAAATCTAAGTAGTTGTCAAAATCTCTTTGCTCCATCAGTCCCATCTCATGTAGATTGGGTGCAAAAATCATAGCATCCTCGTAGATCGTCCTATCCTGAATTACAGTTCTGTCTCCCTTCCGAATATCCAATACTTGCTTGTATCTGCTATTGAGAAAATATATCTGAAGATTAAATGCCCAACGCTTCATATCTGTATAAAAATCACTCAGGTACGGATTACTGGTAGTGTCCTCGTAATGCACATCCCAGTTAAAATGTTTTGCCAGCTTTTCTGATAGCGTGGTTTTTCCGGCTCCAATATTACCGGCGATGGCGATATGCTTAACTTTATGTGTACTATTTATCATCCTATATGTCTATTCGGTGTCCAAAATATGTACTTTAGCCGAAGCATAGTAGTGAATCATCTAAAAAATGATTAAATATTTAGTATTTGGTTCTACATTGGCGCTATGAATAAGCTAATAGCTACAAAAAATCTCCGCAAGATCTATCAGATGGGTACAGAAGAAGTGCGAGCTCTCAACGGTATCAGCATAGATATTTTTGAAAATGAATTCATCGCTCTCATGGGTGCCTCAGGATCTGGCAAATCTACACTGATGAATGTATTGGGCTGCCTCGATACCCCTACTTCCGGTAGTTATATCCTCAATGGTCAAGACGTAAGTCAGATGAATGATGATGAACTCTCATCTATACGCAATAAAGAAATCGGCTTTGTCTTTCAGACCTTCAACCTTCTGCCGCGTATGAGCTCTCTGGACAATGTGGCTCTACCGCTGGTCTATGCCGGAATAAGCCAATCTACCCGAAGAGAAAAAGCCCTCAATGCACTCGATAAAGTGGGCTTGGCTGATAGAGTGCATCACAAACCCAATGAACTCTCCGGAGGACAGCGTCAGCGAGTAGCCATAGCACGCGCTATAGTAAATAAACCCTCCATCATTTTGGCAGACGAACCGACAGGAAATCTGGATACTAAGACATCTATCGAAATCATGCAGATTTTTGAAGAGATCCACGCTTTGGGCAATACTATTATTTTGGTTACGCATGAGCCGGATATCGCTGTACACGCACATCGCCATATCAAACTCAGAGACGGTATCGTCGAATCCGACAAAACCAATTCGCAAATCATCAAAGCTTCCGATCCGAGCCATCGATATCATATAGAGTAGGGGAGAGTTCATTATTACAAAACCAACTATGCGATATTACATTTTAGTTGCCCAAAAATTTTCGATTATCCTTCGTAGCTCCCAAACTGCATGTATCTTTATGCGCATATTTTGACGGTTATGAAAATATACACAAAGTCAGGTGATTCCGGTAAGACATCTTTATTTGGGGGGACTAGACTCCGAAAGGATCATATACGTATAGAGGCATATGGTACTGTAGATGAAACCAATGCAGCTATAGGAGTCCTCCTGTCCCATCTGGATCAAAAATACGACGAATTGGAAGAGATCCAGTCCGAACTCTTTGATATCGGAGCACATTTGGCCTCCGATGGGCGTAAAGACCAAAAATTGCCCAAATTGGACAAAAAATCTATCCAAACACTCGAAGAAGCGATTGACCAAATGACAGAAAGCCTCAAACCGCTTCGTGCATTTATTTTGCCGGGTGGATCTTCTGCTGGTGCTGCAGCGCATCTTGCGCGTACCATTTGTAGAAGAGCAGAGCGTAGGGTAGTGAGCTTAGCAGAAGTAGAAGATGTTGACCCTTTTATCATCAAATATCTCAACCGCTTGTCCGATTATTTATTTACGCTAAGTCGCAAAATCAATCAAAACGCACAGATAGAAGAAACCAAATGGAAGCCAAAAAGCTAAAATCCTTCAATAGTATTCTCAATTCGCTACCGGGCATACTCAAATATGTACTGATCGCTGCCGTGATCACATTTATTAGTTGGTTATATCCCGATAAGGCGCGCTTTAGCTACGAATATAAAAACGGATCCACATGGAATTACGACGACCTCTATGCGCCTTTTGACTTCCCGTTGATAAAGACCGAGGATGAATTAAAAGCAGCACGACAAAAATTAATAGAAGGACATACACCTTATTATCGCAAAGACCCTCGGATAAGCGAAGAACATATTCAGTCTTTTATAGAAGAGCTCAATATACTAGGGGATAGCTTATGGCGTACTCCTAGATTGCAATCTATCAAGATGGAACTAGAAAGAGTAGGCATCTCTTTTTTAAAAAACGCTTATGATCAAGGAATCATCAAAGTGGATTCTTTGCATCGCTCCAAAGACCCGTCTTTTCTTATACAATTAATTGAACATAACAATACTAAGCCGCACATAATCAGCAATATAAAGAATGTAGATGAAGTGAGAAATACTTGGATACGGCGCATAAAAGCTATTCCACAGATACCGGACTCCCTCGGTAGATTGTTGCTCCCATTTGTACAAGCTAATATCCAACTCGATAGGGCACTGACAGAAAGTAGTCTCGAAGAGCAACTCAGTAAGCTATCCAAGACCGAAGGTCTATTCAAAAAAGGAGATATGATCGTCAGTAAAGGATATCTCATTACGGATGAAGTCTATAAAAAAATCAATTCGTATAAATACCAATACGAAACCCAAATCATCGGAAGTAAGTCTCCTTGGGGGATACTCGGCGGATATAGTCTGTTGACTTTAATCCTGGTCGGATTATTATTGTTTTATCTCTACAGCTATCACAGAGAAGTGTTTGATAGCTTTTCAGGTATATTGTTTCTTCTGATGTGGTTGGCTCTTTATGCCTATGCTGTCAGTGCCGTCGAAAAAATACCCAATATCAGTACTTTTATTGTTCCTTTTGCTATTGCACCTCTGGTCATTAAGAACTTCTTCAATCACAGCATTGCACTATTTGTTTTGTTGATCATGGCACTTATCACCAGCTTTATCAGTACACTGGGATATGAGTTTACTTTTTTGACGATCTTATCCGGCGTAGTCGCTATACTAGGAGATAGTGAAACGCGATCTTGGAATCAATTCTTCAAAACCATCCTACTTGTTTTGGGTGCCTATCTATTAGGAAACCTTGGTTTGGAGTTGATAAAACAAGGCAATCTCAACGAGATGAACTTTTCTACCAATATTTGGTTTATCGCTAACGCCTTTTTGACACTCTTGGCTTATCCTATGATCCCTCTACTGGAGCGCATCTTCGGTTATACATCATCGATTACTCTTGCTGAATTGGCAGATTTTAATAAACCCTTGCTCAAGGACCTCTCCCTAAGAGCCAAAGGTACATTCCAGCACTCTCTCCAAGTATCAAACCTCGCTGCTGCTGCCGCAGATAGGATAGGGGCAAACTCCTTGCTCATCAAAACGGCTGCTCTTTACCACGATATCGGCAAACTTGCAGAACCACAGTACTTTATCGAAAACCAACACGGCCAAAATCCTCACGATACGCTAAATAACCCCTTCGAAAGTGCACGAAAAATCATTGACCACGTGATTTTAGGAGAAAAAATGGCAAAAAAACACCGTATTCCTACTGTAATTATCGATTTTATAAATACGCACCACGGTGACTCAAGAGTCGAGTACTTTTATAGAAAACAATTGGAACGCAAACCGGACGGCGAATTTGACGAAAGTCTTTTTCGGTATCCGGGACCAAAACCCCGTACCAAAGAACAGACAATCTTGATGCTGGCTGATACCATAGAAGCTGCTTCCAAAAGCCTCAAACAACCTGATGAGAAAAGTATAAAAGATCTTATCGACAAACTGATCACGCAAAAAATCCAAGATGGACAGTTGAAAGATTCGCCTTTGAGCTATAAAGAATTAGAGATGTGTCGCGCTTCTTTTAATACTACACTCCAAAGTATATATCACGTGCGTATAGCTTATCCAGATGCTAAGACGAATCAAATATCTTAACTTCTAAATGTGGGTGATCCTTGTCTGGTAAAAACCTTGAACAACTCACATATGGTGTTATCGAAAGACTTATTTTAGTAACCTGGAATCAAAATAAAAACGCCGCTGATAAAGAATTTTTACTGCTATATAATCTTTATGGATACAATTGAGCAAAATATTATTAGATGAGTGTATTATACTGCTAGGCACTTTTAACGCTAATGTTTTACCGTCATCTATCCATCTTTGACCTATCTCAGAAAGTACAGTCGGTGCAGGAAATTGATGCCAATTTGCAGGTAAATCTTTTGGAGTTAATACTGTGATAGAATCATCTGGTATCTCTATAGTCAAAATGTCTAGCTCAGGTGTCATCATAGGGGGAATGTGCACTATGTTTTCGAGTAGAGCTATTTCTTTACTTTCTCCTGTATATAATACCGGCGTTCCCTTTTTATTCCATCTTCCCGGATAAATAGATGCTCCATATCCACTAATATCAGATGCCCTGTTACTTTTAGCTATTCTATATACAATCATACAGCTTAACTATAAACTCCATACTCAATTCTTCCTAACAAGTCTTTAACCTTAGATATACCACCGGGTAATTCTAACAATTCTTTTGGCTCTAAACCACCAAGTGCTGTATTCGGCAAATAAATCCATTTGAAGAAATTATCGCCATTTTCAAAAACTTCTGATCCATAAAGAAATAAATCGGTTAATTCAAATAGTTGTATTGAATAATTTCTCTCTAACTTTTTGTTCGTACGAATCCATCTGTAAATTGTAGGATCAGAGATATTTAAGAGTTCGGCTATGAACTTACGAGAAATTTCAAAATGCTTTCTAAAATTATTAATAACATTGGGGTGCAATCCTTTATTTGCAATTGTTATAAAATCAAAAGGACTTTCAATGTTTGATTTTATATACTTTTTCCCGAGAATACGTCTTAGCTTTTCATAGCGTTCCGTGGTATTCATTTCTTCTTGCTTTGTTATCATTTACATCTCTAATTAATATTTGATAATATATATTATTAAACGAATATAATAAAATTTTGTTACATACTCAGTCCTAAACTCTGATGTTCGGTTGTTTACAACTATTTATTTCAG
>JAJRUR010000117.1 GCA_024277695.1 Bacteroidota bacterium
CTTTTTTTTAATGCAACATTACGATCAAGCCGGACATATAAATGTTGGGACAGGGAAGGACCTCTCTATTTTAGATCTCGCTAATATCATCTCCGAAATCGTAGGTTTTACAGGAAGAATCACTCATGACCTCAGCAAACCGGATGGTACGCCGCGCAAACTTTTGGATGTCGATAAATTGCACAAACTGGGATGGACACATCAAATATCTCTAATTGAGGGCATCCAATCCGTCTATCATTCCTTAAAATCCAAGCACTGGTACTCATCTCCAACCCCCTAAAATGCAAAAAAACAAAACCATAGCACTCGTAGCCAATACGACCTGGAACATATTTAACTTCCGTCAGAATATCATTCGAAAGTTATTGGATAAAGGGCACAAGGTTCTTGTCATCGCACCCATTGACGAATATATCGAATATAAAGAAAAATATCCCGAAGTCGTACACGTAGGCCTGAGAACTTTAAGGCGCAATAGCATCAACCCTTTTCAAGACATCTTATTGTTGCTCGAACTCAAAAGAAAATATTCCAAACTGAAACCGGATTTAATTATACATTATACACACAAACCCAATATTTTCGGAACCTTGGCTTCTCATTGGGCAGGAATAGAATCCATCGCAATTGTAACAGGACTGGGTTATTCATTTATTCATAAAGGTTTTATTCATAGCATTACTAGCCGCCTTTATCGACTCTCTTCAAAGTATAACAAAAAAATTATTTTTGAAAACCAAGACGACAAAGAACTCTTTATCCGACAAGGATTGACTACAGCAGAAAATTCAGTGGCCGTTAAGGGCTGCGGTGTAGATCTCCATTTATTCTCACCCCAATCAAATGCTACACCTAATAAACAAATGACCTTTACTTTTATTGGTAGATTGTTGTCCGACAAAGGAATCCGAGAGTTTGCTTTTGCCGCCAAAAAAATTAAAAAAGATTATCCCAATACAAAATTTGTAGTGATAGGCGACTTCGACGAAAAAAACCCTTCTACCATCGATCGCGAAGAATTATTGTATTGGATCCATCACAAAATTATTGATTATAAGGGCTTTGTCCGAAATGTCCAACCTTTTATTAGTGCATCGGATTGTGTAGTCTTGCCCTCTTATCGCGAAGGACTTCCGCGTATTGTCATCGAGGCTATGGCTATGGCCAAACCCATCATCACTACCGATACACCCGGGTGTCGAGAAACTGTGGATCAAGGAATTACCGGCTTTTTGGTCAAATCCAGATCAGGAGAAAATCTGGTCACAGGCATTCAAAAATTTTTAGAACTACCCGCCGACAAAAGAACCGCTATGGGAATCGCAGGAAGAAAAAAGGCAGAAAAAGAATTTGATGATCTCAAGATCGCTAATGAAATCTATGAAATCGTGCTCCAAGCCTCGTAGCAAACTGCACATATGGGATGTATAGCTCCCATCAGTGCTCTATTTCCAAAAACCGAATTATTTTTTGTAATTGTTGCTCCCAACGGAGATATTTAATTGCATATTGGCGGATAATTTTCGGGTCTATCCTCCGACTCCATAGATCCATGATGGCATCAATGTCCACAGGAGTATCACCTTCTTTTATCGTTAAAATCCAGGGAAGTTCCTGATCAAAACCCCTGTCACTACCGGAATAAAAAAACGGAATCCCTCGAGCGGCATAGTCTCTATGTTTTATCGATGAGCTGTACTTGACATGCTTACGGTGGATCGCAAGAGTACCTACTGCTATGTCAGCTGCATCAAACAATCGATCGAGTGGATCCCCGCTTTGCCCTTCATGAAAGACAACCAAATGCTCTATACCCAAACTTCGGACACGTGCCCGAAGATTTTTCTTTTCGGGCCCTTCACCGACTATATGGAGATGGATAGAGATGTCGGAATTTTTCTTTTTTTCGTATGCTGAAATGCCATCGATCAGGCGATCTAGTCCATACCAATCCCAGAGTTTTCCAACAGCAATCATGCGCAACTCCTGTGCTACTTGACGCTGCTTACGTAGGCCAATTCGGTTGGTATTGACACCATTTTGGATTTGGATCACAGAAATCCCAAAAATCTCTTCATCAGGACTATAACTCACGATGGCATCGATGTGCTTTCGGAGTTGCTTCCTTAGGCGACGGTCCTCACGGATCCGCATACGTGCGAGCATATCCCTGTACTCTCCCTCGTAGGGAAATGTCGGTATTTCTATGATGAGTTTTTGAGTAAGCTGCTCCTTGAGTTTTTTTATAAAATGAATAAACTGTACGTGAAGCAAATGAAAACGAATGTAACATAGATCGTATGTATTATGCGAAATCAAATTATAAACCAACTTATAAAATCTCGTATGAAAAAATCGATAAATTAATATTTTTCTCTTCAGCCAAATAGAATGTATCAACCGATCATTGAGATAAATACCATCTTTTTTTAGATATATTAGATCCACCTCAAAACCCAGCGCTTCAAAAGCGCTTTTTTGGTCATACATTTTTTGCACCACACCAATACTCCCATGCGGAGTATCTGTGATCACACGATATATCAATAAGAGTTTTTTCATCGACCGGATAATATACGCAATATGCGTAGTATTTTATTCTTGTCTTTGGATATTTTATGATAAGGCACAAATTCCCCGCCAAATCGGCGAAAAACCGGCTCCACATTCGGCAGCATAGTGCCTTCAAAATTGTAGTCTAGCCCCAGATCGATACTCTTTTGGATAGAGTGCCACAGCAACAACTGGACGACCCCACTGTTTCTGGACTCCGGAAGAGAGGATAGCAATAAATTATAGCTGTAGCTAGCATCTCTGATGACTAATTGGTGCGCAATCTGCTCTTGGTTTTTGTTCAAGGCGACGATAGACTCTCCTATATTCTTTTGTTGGACTAGGAATAGAAGTTCTTCTAAAAAACTTTTGGAAAATGGTACGGAAATTCCGCTTTGCCCAAAACCGGCCTCGTGAATAGAAAAAATACTATCCACATCAAATGATGTATGGAGCGAAATAAGTTTTGAAGATTTATTTATTTTGTTTTTTACATCAGAAGAAAAATTATTCCAAATATCTTCTTTGGATTTTTTGCGGAGGATAAAAGTATTGCGAGATGTCTGACGAAAACCCCTTTTATAAAAGGGATACCATTCGCTCAGTTCCGGTCTGAAGTTTTGAGAAAAATATGCTACACTGGGGAGCTGGCGGATTAGTCCTTCCATAATATCATATACATAAGATGTTTTTTTCTGTATTTTTGTAAAAGGCTCGGGAGGAAAAATTATTATCGGTCCCAGATAGGGAGTAAGCATCGGCATCACGGAATAGCTCAAACCATATTTTTTGTTTTTCACATAAGGCAAAAGCCCGACGATTTTGCCTTTTGCATTGGTATGCACTACGGCATCCCAGTCACGCGATGGAGATATGAGATCCAACCAGTAGGGTCTATGAAACAGGGGGATGTCCTTTCGCCCGATACAGTGATCAATATATTTTTGTTTTGAACTCATCCTAATATTTTGCGTTGGCAAGATAATATACCGGCTCTAGATATACACGCAAAGTTTCGGTTTTTTAGTATCTTTTCTATTTCTGCCTTTATTTCTGTACTATGGCATTCGATGATAATATTTTGACAGATGTCTATCCAGTCCATATCCCCCTCAAATATATATTGCTCAGCTCCCTCGATATCTATTTTTAATAATTCGACCTGAGTTATGCCCTGTTGTCGGACGAATGCCGTCATCGTCCTACAGGCAGTAGGGTATCCTTGCACGTCCTTGGCTATGTGCACATTATGTCCGTATCCTTGGTCAGTCAAGTAGAGCTGTCCGGAGTGATTACTTATCGCAATGAGGAATAATTCGGCAGGAATGTCTTGGAGATTGCGCTCCAAAATGTGATGGTTGGGCGGATAAGGCTCAATGCAAAAATACCTCGCCCGATCTCCCGAGTTACGATAAAAATATAAAGTAGCTAAGCCTATATGTGCCCCAACATCTATGATCACGGGGGATTGAGCACTTGAAAAATTTGTTGGATAGATCTCATCATAAAATATTTCATAAAAGACACCGAGATCTTGGAGCCGTAGATATATAGCTTGTCCGCTTATACATATCCTGGTTGCTTTTTGATCCGAGGCTATACGCTTGGGACCAGCCGGTATTTTGGATACTACAAATAACTTCGTCGTCATCATCAGCAAATACGCACGACTTTTGATGTCGTCCGCTTGGGACCAACAAAATTTTATTTTAGCGTATATGCTTTTTATATTCATCGGCATTTAATGAAGCACAAAGATCCTTTTTTTTCTGTAATTATTCCGACATTTAATCGGGCAGAACTGCTGGGCAAAGCTATACAAAGTGTTATCGACCAGAACTTTGCCGACTGGGAGCTTATAGTGGTCGATGATGGATCGACAGACCATACCACAAAAATAGTCCATGCCTCCAAGGACAGCAGGGTACGGTATCAACTTGTAGGCCATGCAGAGCGAAGTTCGGCTCGCAATACGGGTATTGAGCTCGCAAAAGGACGATATATTTGCTTCTTGGATGATGATGATTACTATCTACCCGATTTTCTTCAAAACTTTTTTGATTGGTATAGTTCAGGAGATCCGAATACTATACTGCGTACCGGTTTTTATATGCTGCATAAAGACAAAAAAATCCGGCGCACTAATTTTGATCCGAAAGTGCATCCGCATCCGGTAAACTATGCAGCAGAAAACATGTGTGGTGTATGGACCTTATCTGTCCCAAAACAGTATCTAAAAAAAATAAAATTTCCTGCCGAGTTTCCGCATTGGCAAGATACGCATCTGATTCTTAGATTGCTTGATCGATTTCCTTTTTTTCAGCTAGATGCTTATCAATATGTCTATGTGATTCATAAAAAAATGGGCTCTATTATTTATAATCGACCGGATGCCTTGGGACGCATACGACTGAATATAGCTGCTATTCGAGATTTGTATAGCTCCTATCCGAGTATAGTGCAGAGATTTGGATATGATATCAAAAATAATCAACTCGCTGCCAAGTGGTCACAGCATTTTGTCAATGCGCTGTATTACAGAAAATGGCGACTCGCTTGTGCTATATTGTTTTCGGGATTAAAAGATCAAAATATTCTATTTTTAAAAAAAATCGTAGCGGAGAGCACAAAAATGATAAAAAATAAAATAGGATTTAATTAAAATACTATCATCGACTTTCTTGAAAAATGGGATATGGAATCCAATATGGATCAAAACGGGTTACAGGTCGCAGCTATGATGCTACAACGATATTTGCTCCTATTGTGCTACGATCAGATTGCCCCTCCGGAGTAGATGACAAAATAGCTTAATACAACTAAAGCCCTAGTTGGACGAGCTCTTTGTACCCCCAACCGGATGACCTGTTTGTAACCCTTTTCTTCTATCTTGTACCTACCTAAACTTGCGCGCTATGAAAATTACCCTCATAGAACCGGAGTATCACATCGAAGTACTTGTTCATTATGTCGAAGTGTTGCATGATCTGGGTCATGTCCTCTATGTCATGGCAAAACCTGCCATGGTCAAAGAACTCACCGAATGGTTTTCAGACAAAAACAATATTTCCTATTTTGCATCCGAAGATAAAATGGACTTGCTCTGTGTCCGGCAAAAAAATATCATCGAAGCAAGTGATCTCGTCATAGTTACCACCTATTTCAAAAATATTCGCATCGTAAAAATATTGTCGGAGAGCACGAAGCTACTCCTCGTACTACACAATGTGCGATCCATACTGGATTATAAATATTTTTTAAGCGGAAACATGAGAGCAGTTAAGTACATGGGAAGTCATGCCCTGGAGATATTTAAAGACAAAAAACGTGTAGATTACTTCACTACTGCAGCTCAATCCGTTCATGATTATGCAAGACTTAGATATCCGGATATTGCCCCAAAAATAGTCGGCCCCTTGAACTTTACTTATATACACAGGAATCGGTCAGCTCAAAGTCAAAATGCGATGAAACGTATTATAGTACCGGGTTCTATACGCGCATCGCACAGAGATTATAAAGTCATTTATGAGGCAGTAACGCGATGGTATCCATCCCTGAATGCGAAGGTAAAAATGATATTTCTGGGCCCTGCAGTGGGCAATTATGCACAAAGAATCAAAAAATTGTTTGGCGGTTTAAATGATGACTATTTTGATTTTTTCTTTTTTGAAGAGGCTATCCCACTCGGAGAGTATTATGATATACTGCAGACAGCCGATCTCGCCATCTTGCCCCTTACCAAATCTGTCGAACATCTCGGAGGGAAAGAACTCCAAGGGCGCACGACTTGGGCAGGCACCCTAAACGATGTGATCCGTTATCAGATTCCATCCTGTATTTATGGCGATTATCCATTGGATCTCAAAGATGATCTTCCATTTAAGCGATTTGCGGATGCCAAGACCCTAGCCGAAGATCTGATCGCTTGGCAGGATGATAAGCTGGTATTTTATGAACCTGAGCTATCTCTGTCCTCATTTGAAAGAAACCGACTGTATAAGCGATTCGGTGATGTAATCAACAAAAAAGCACTCAAAATTGTACAGCACAATGGATAATCCCGTGTCGTGTAGTATCCATCTTATTGATAGCTTTTATGAAGCATGATGATTATAGATTTATCTTGAACCTCTAATCCCATTGCGTACTCAAATTATTTGCTTTTAAAATATTTTATGAAGGGTCTTTGGATTTTTTAATAGAAAAAGCAGTGTAGCCAAATACCTATTCAATCTTTTTTCAGATTGAGGATAAGGTATATTATAATATATATACATTTTGACCAATGAGCGATTGATTTCTTTATCCCAATTGTTTTGGAGCATTAGCGCATACCATTTGTTATGAAAAAGTGCTTTGTTTTTTCTGATATTTAATTCGTTGCGTAGCGGATTGATATTGTCTCTGCGATATTTGGCTACGATATGATCTACTTGAGGGATATGTAGCTTTTTTGTCTGTGCTAAGCGATAGATGAAATCTGTGTCTTGAACTCTTAGTAAGGAAATGTCAAAGGCTGCGATTTCATCAAATGCTGATTTTCGAATAGTGAGACCATTCAGAGAAAAATGCAGAGTTTTGCTAAGCGCATATATTTTGAATAGATTTTCTGGTGCGTAAATAGTGGGTATGATGGTAGTTGAAAGTGTGTCGTTATTATTTTTACTTTGTTCTACTTCTATAGACTCAGCGGTAGCAAGACACTCCGGATATTTATCCAAATATGCCAATGAAAATTTGAAACGATCCTTCAAATAATAATCATCAGCATCCAAAAAAGCGATATAAGGATACTGTACCATCTGGATGCCTAGATTGCGACTGGCAGAAGAACCTTTGTTTTTATGAAAATGATGGATAAATAATTTTACCTTACTATTTTGTTTTGCTAGCTTGCTGACATACGCATAAGAGCCATCGGTGGAGCCGTCATCGACGATGATGATTTCTGCAGTTTCCGGCTGGTCCAATGCAGACTGTATAGCCTGTTGGACATAGGGCATTGCATTATATACAGGTATGATTACAGAAACTGACACAGAATAAATATTTTATTACAAAGATGCAAAAAACAATTATAGAAGCTCCCGGAAAAATCCCTAAAATGAACTGGAGGGAGTTGTGGGAGTACAAAGACCTGCTGCGCACGATAGCCTGGAGGGATATACGCGTCAAATATGCGCAGACGCTTGTAGGCATGCTTTGGGCGATTATCAATCCCTTGGCGACCCTGGCTATATTGTATTTTGTCTTTAGTATCATCGTCGGGGTAGATACAGAGGGCAGTAATCCGCTCGTCTTTATGATGACAGGAATCGTTGCGTGGAGTTATTTTGCTTCCTTGATGTCTGAGGCAGGCAATTCTATCTTGTCTGCCGAAAATATGATCAAAAAGATCTATTTTCCGAGGTTGATTCTACCACTATCCAAGATGATTTCCGGACTGGTAGAGTTTGGGGTTTCTATTATCTGTTTGGTCGTTCTGATGCTCGTTTTGGCACAAAAACCCTCCTTACATATCTTGTATTTGCCCTTATTTATCACCTTGATTCTGTTGGCGGGTGTCTCAGCGGGTATTTGGATCAGTGCATTGACGGTTAGATATAGAGATTTTCGATTTGTGACACCTTTTTTGCTCCGCTTGGGATTATATGCATCTCCGGTGGCTTATCCCGCGAGTAAGGTGCCGGACCAATTTCAGACCTTATATTACCTCAACCCAATGGCTGGAGTCATCGAGGGCTTTAGATGGTCTGTCTTGGGCCAAGGAGCCTTTAATCCTTTGATTTGGCTGTCGATCGGAGTTTGGGCGCTGCTCCTCGTTACGGGTGTCTATTATTTTAGAAAGGTCGAAGTGGTGATGGCGGATGTGCTCTGATTATGGGCAGATGTTGCATCTTGTAATCCGGGTTGGAGAACTAGCTTTTTATTACCTTTCGGCTTGAGCCGAATAGCGCCAAAGTAGCTAAGGGCATTGGCTTTGGCCGCATCTGATCAAGGACTATTTCTCTGTGCATATCGTGTGAGCACAGGGCATTATCCCTTACATTACATCAAAAAACACAATAATTATCCCTTACATTGCATCAAAAAATGCAATATTTATCCCTTACATTATTGTTATATTACTTATAATTGCGTAATGATAGTTAGAAAACTAGATAAGAAGTAAAGGAGGCATTTGGGATATTAGAAAAAGCACTGCTATTAAAACTAATTAGGCCCACATCAAGTGTGAAACTTCCTGTGATCCCTGATCTTAGGATTCTAATTGATTAGAAATTGTTATTAAAAACTATTATACGTGGACTAAAATTTATCGGCATACTCGACCGATTTAATTTAATATATCAACAGTCCCACTATGGAGTAAGCTATAAAATTCCTATCATTCGGAAAATAGGATATTCTCATATGTTTCTCTCCGACCTATGGATGAAACAAATGCTTGAAGTATTGACTTCAGGTGACGGAATATTTTTGGATGTTGGAGCAAATATTGGTCAGACACTTCTTCAACTCAAGGCGGTTGATCCGGAAATGCACTATGTTGCGATCGAGCCGAACCCTGCCTGCGTCTATTATCTTAC
>JAJRUR010000118.1 GCA_024277695.1 Bacteroidota bacterium
AACAAAAGTAAAAAATATGCACCATAACACAATAGACCATAGTAGAACAGTTGTCTGGACTTCTTGAGTAACACAAGATAAATCTCTGAAATACCCGATGGAAATACTAACAATACATAAGCCATTATATAATAGATCCCATGATCTGAGTTAAGCCCAAGATGATCAATACAGAAAAACAAAAGAATCGCGGCTAAGCAGGATAGAAAAGTAAAAAGTATAGAGATATTAAAAATTAATTTTTCTTGGATTACTTTTGATTGTTTAGGAAAAAATGCCAAAAGTCCATTTTTGAGCCCCATAGACCAAAAGAAGCCGACCAGTCCGGATACAAACAGTACCCACTCAAAGAGACCTATTTGCTCTTTACTATAACCCAACTTGACTAGACTGATACCCAATAATACACTCGCAGAGAGTCGCATAGCTTGTAAAAACTGATAACTGCGCGTGGTATCACGACTTATATAGAGTAACAGATTCATTAGGAGCACAATATACAACCTCCATAAAGAAGAAGACATATCCGTGCTTGGAGCACAAATATCTTTGTGTTAGTTCTTATTGGTATTGTCATCATTTTAGATTTCAATTCCTATACAGAGAATTTGGGATAAATAGCTCTCTTTACAGATACTATTCATATTTTTGCCCAAAAGTCATAAAATATGTCAGGACACAGTAAATGGTCAAAGATTAAGCGGAAGAAGGGTGCAACAGATGCCAAGCGCGGGAGAGAATTTGGGAGAGTAATTAAAGAGATTACGGTAGCAGTAAAGCAAAATGGTGTAGGAGATCCCGACTTCAATCCTCGACTGAGAGTAGCTATCAACAATGCCAAAGGGGTCAATATGCCAAAGGAGAATATCCAACGCGCTATCAAAAAAGCCCTGGATAAGGATTCTGCAGCGATCAATGAGCTGAGCTATGAGGGCTATGCACCCGGTGGTATTGCTATTTTTGTTGAGTGTGCAACCGACAACCTCAATAGAACAGTTGCCTCTGTACGAGCTATTTTTAACAAATGTGAAGGAAATCTGGCTACGACCGGTTCTGTTGATTATCTTTTTGAGCGAAAGGGGATTTTTGTTTTGGATTTGGAAAAAGTAGATATGGATGAGATAGAGTTGGAGTTGATAGACGGAGGTGCAGAGGATATCGAAATAGACAATGAATTAGCTGAAGCTGAGATCACAGTAGCCTTTGAGGACTTTGGTACTATGCAAGAAAAACTTGAAGAGCTTAACATCGAAGCAAAAAATGCACGTTTGGATCGGATTCCGACTACTACCACAAAGATGGATGTCCATGCTGCCAAAAAGGTACTGCGTCTGATCGATATGCTCGAAGAAAATGAAGACGTACAGCAGGTATTTCACAATTTGGAGATGACCGACGAACTAGCCAAGGCATTGGCTGAAGCTGAGTAGGTGCAAAAAATACCCTGCAATCACTGATCACAGGGTATGAACACACTATGAGAACACTCTAAAGACTTTTATACAAGTTAGAATGCAATAATAACGAAATATTTCTTGATCAAATATATAACTTTCTTATTTTTTGTCTGTTTTGATAAAAAACAGTTCCAAATGTAGCTTAGATTATGATTGCACACCACTCGGTCCAACAAGTACTCGATACTGCCAACGCAGTGGATGTCATATCAGAATTCATACAACTCAGGCAGCGTGGAGCAAATCACTTGGGCTTGTGTCCCTTTCACAACGAAAAAACTCCATCATTTACTGTATCCCCAACTAAAAATATCTATAAGTGCTTTGGCTGTGGCAAAGCAGGCAATGCTGTAGGCTTCTTGATGGAGCACGAAAAATTAAGTTTTCCGGAAGCGATACGCTATCTCGCAAAGATGTATAGTATTGAACTTGTGGAGACGCAAGTGTCTGAAGAAAACAAAGAACTCCAAGAAGCCAAAAACAGCCTTTTTGTCATTACGGATCGAGCACAGAAATACTATTCTGACCAACTGATGCATACTGCGCAAGGAAAAAGTATAGCTCTAGCATATTTCAAAAAAAGGGGATTTCTGCTCAAAACGATCGAAAAGTTTGGTTTGGGCTATGCTTCTGACTTGCGAGATGGTCTGACGAGTACCATGGTAACCGAAGGCTATAATATTGAATTGTTGCGAAAAACAGGGTTAACGACCAAGTATGATAATGATTTTTTTCGAGCGCGGATCATTTTTCCAATATTCAGTATGAGTGGCAAAGTGATTGCTTTTGCCGGTCGTACGATGCATACAGATCCAAAGATTCCGAAATACATCAATTCGCCGGAGACGGAAATCTATGAAAAACGTAAGATATTATACGGGCTTAATTTTTCGCGTAAAGCGATACAGAAAGAAAAGCTATGTATTCTGGTGGAGGGATATACCGATGTCATCTCTCTACATCAAGCAGGTATAGAGCATGTGGTAGCTTCTTCCGGTACATCACTGACTGTAGAGCAAATACGCTTGATCAAACGATATACTGATACGATTCTCGTGCTATTTGATGGCGATCAGGCCGGATTAAATGCCGCTTCAAGAGGCGTACATCTAATACTAGAGCAGGATCTCAATGTCCGCGTAGTTATCCTTCCGGAAAAGCAGGATCCCGATAGTTATGTCAGAGAACTTGGAGCAAAGGCTTTTCGAGAATATCTCGATGAAGAAGCCAAGGATTTTATTTTGTATCGAGCTACACAACTGGCTAACTTGAGTGCAGGAGATCCTGTAAAAAAATCTGCTCTGATCGAAGAGGTGATCTTATCCATAAGTATGATCGGAAATCCCGTCAAACGCTCGCTCTATGTCAAGGAGTGTAGTCAAATATTCCAAATAGGAGAAAAAGCTATCATTGACTCCCTGAATAAAAAGATCAATAAACGCCTAAAACAAAAACAGCGTGAAAAACTCAGAACCTTACGACAAGACAAGCAGCTACTTCGTGATGAAGAAAAACAAGTAGCTACACCAACTACTCTTGACACAGATTACTATCAGGAAAGAGATGTCATCAGACTCGTCGTATCTCAAGGCCATCAATTAATAGACACTGAAAACAATCAGACAGTCAGCCAATACATACTGGAAAAATTGGATACAGAGCTAGATCAATTATTCATTCATCCGGTATATAAAAGTATTATTTTGGAGCTCGATGCCAAGCTAAAAGAGAAAAAGGCTATAAATCCAAACTATTGGGTCAATCACAGCGATGTCCGGATAGCCACGCTAGCTGCTAACCTATGTGCCAGTCCGCACAGCTACAGCGAAAATTGGGCTAAAATGTGGAAAATATATCTACAAATGCAACCGATGCCTGAAAAAAACTTAAAACGAGACAGTTTTGAAGCTGTTTCACGTCTGCTGCTCCATTATTTCAAACAGTTGAGTAAGAAAAATCAAGCTCGTATCATAGAGCACAAAGATGACCCCAAACGCATAAGAGATTTTCTTATAGTTCAGAAAAAGATCAATACTAAAATCAATCAACTCTCTGAGGCACTGGGAACTGTAGTGCTGTGAACCATATTTTTATGTCACTACGCTTTACCCCATACGATATTGTACTTCATGTCCGCTAAACTTGGGCAATATCTACAACATTCGGTGATAAGAACTGTGTGATGAGCTGCATCCCTTTATGCGTATCTACCAAGCGATTGATGACATAAAAGAGATACATAGTAGTCAACCAGTTAGCAAACTCCTCTTTTGATCCTAGATGCTTGCGTAGGTTGACCATCACCCAAGAAAAATGCTCCCAAGTATCATAACAGGAACTACAATCCCTACACTCTCCGGTACAGCATCTCCGAGTAGTTTTAAAATCTGCATAATATGCTCTAAAATGAGGATTATACGGAAAGCCATTTGCCAAGCGTGCATGGTTTTTTTGGAGATTGGTACTCAGATTGGTACAAACTTCATATCCCCAATCCATATCGTAAAGCCTACCGGTAGCGATCACCTTATTGAAGTAGGGGGTCATCAAAATCTTACCCGGAAAGCGTGTGATCATCCTGTTGATCTCTATGCTCACTGCTTCAAAACCGATGCGATGATCAAAGGTCCCTCCAAGCGCAGCCAAATCAGAATAATAGTTAAATAATACGCGGTTACCGTTGTCTATACATCGGCGGACAACGCCCTCTATTTGGTCCACGTTGCCCGGAGTGACCGTGTAGTAAAAGAACGCTCGTTCGTCATTTTTGTAGTGCCGGAGTGCTTTTGCAAATATATCTATCTTATCATTGCCTCTGAGATACCTGTCCGTATCGGGATCGCCCCAAACGGCCACACCAATGGGTAGATTTTCCAGACCTTCATTGGGTATTTTTTTTAAACCGTTGGTAGCTACACTGAGTTTGAAATGCAGGTACAGTTTTCTTAACCGACCGAGTGCCATGCTGGGTTCGCCACCGACGATGGTGATAAAATTCGTCCCTCGTGTTTTTTCCGAAAGGATAAACTGTTCGAAAACATCATTGCCCTCGGATGGATATTTGTCCATATCTTCTTCAAAATAATAGCATCCCTTGCAGCGTATATTGCATCGATGTGTAAGGTCCAGTGAGATACTCTTCAAGGGTCCCCTCTCACGTATCTGTTGATACATTTGATGGAGTATGGGGTCACGGAGATATGCTTTCAAAGACATTTTGGTCACAATTTTTAGGCCGGCATCATCACTGCCTCTTCTACCAAATCGATGATATCCATCACTTCAATTTTTCCTTCATTGCCACTGGTTTTGACGGCATCGGTAAACATTGCAAAATCTTTAGGACAAGAGACTACGAACACATCTACACCTTCTAAGGTCAATGCTTCTTTTATTCTGTTTTCGGAAGGTCGCTCTTTCATATGACTATCGTCCATCCAGATACGGCCACCACCTGCACCACAACAAAAAGAGTTGCTTCTGTTGCGTGGCATTTCTACTAAAGAAGCTCCGAGGGCTGTTATGATATTGCGAGGGTTTTCGGTTTCGCCGTTGTATCTACCTAGATAGCACGGATCATGATATGTGACTCGTTTGTCTAGTTTATTCCCAATAGAGAGCTTGCCCTCCTTGATCAATTGGAGGAGTAATTCTGTATAGTGTAGTATCTTATAGTTTCCACCAAAGTCGGGATATTCATTTCTTATGGTATTGAGCGAATGAGGATCCGTAGTAAAGATAGTTTTGAATTGTGCATTGTTGAGAGTTTCTATATTTTCTTCTGCGAGCATTTCATAGAGGCCTTCCTCCCCTACTCTTCGTACGTCATTGCCGGAGTTTTTTTCCGACTCATACAAGATGCCAAAATCCACACCTGCACTGTGCAAGATAGTGGCTACCTTGCGGGAAATTTCCTGTCCACGTGCATCAAAAGAAGCATAGTCACCCACGAACCATAAATACTCTACTTCTTGTTTTCGAGCATCTTTGATTTTGAAATCGAGTCCTTTGGTCCACCGAGCGCGCATGCGATCTGACTTTCCAAAAGAGTTGCCATAATCACCTAGATTCTGCAAAGTATCCTGCAGCATATCCTCCATATTACCTTCTTCGACGAGTGAGCGTCTGAGATTGACGATGGTATTGAGATGATCGATACCCACAGGACAAGCCTCAACACAAGCCATACAAGTAGTACAAGACCAGAGGCGATCAGCTGAAATAATATCCCCTGCCAGTGCGGGCTCTTTTTTGTTGTTTGTACTGCTAAAAGTCTGTTTGAATATCTCTGATATACCACTCTTGGAGTCGGCATAGGTCCTCAAATCCAAGATGACATCCCGAGGAGACAAGTCTGTGCCTGCAGCGTTGGCAGGACAAGCGACATGACATCGTCCACACTTCGTGCAGGCATCAAAATCCATCAGTTCACTCCAAGTAAAATCTTCCAATTTGGTATAGCCCATGCTTTCTTTCATCTTTTCTTCTGTCACACCGGGGAGTTTTTTGGCAGACATATCATCAGCAAACATGAGATTGGCAAAATCGACAAGCATATGCATCGATTTTGAAAATGGAATCATCGCTATAAATATAAAAACAATGATGGCATGAAACCAATAGGTCGCAAAAAATGCATTATCACCGACAAAACCAATGGACCTAAAAAGATGACCCAATTGCCATCCTACCGGCGACCATACCTCAAAATCAGGTTTGTCCACAGCTATGCGTAAGCCTTCGATCATAAATCCTGATATCGCTATGAGTAGCAGTACCCACATAAATATTTTGTCATCGATTTTGTATCCTTTTCGACTAAAGTCGCCTTGTTTCATATCCGGTCGGGCATAATCCAGTTGTGGTATCTTCTTGGATCGTCGAAACATCATCATCAGAAGACCGATGATAAATAATACTCCGAAGACATCCATACACAAAGAAAATACTTTATAAAAGGTCCCTTTCAATATAGAAAAACCAAAAACCAGTTCTAAAAAATCATGATCGATAGCTATAATGGTGGTACCGATGAATAAGACGACAAAGCCCCAAAATATCAATAAATGTCCCCAACCTGCTACAGGATCGCGCTTAAAGATGGTCTCATTGGTAGCCATTTTTTTGGATGCTGCTGCAAATCGCTTTCCGAGTTGGTTAAATCTTCCCGAGGGTCTCCCTTTTTTATATTTTTTGTATCGTCTAAAAAATCCATAAAGAAAAATACCGATTGCCGAAAAGGCAGCGATATAAAAGCTAATCTCCATCCAAAGTGGAAAGTGCCTAAATATTTCGCGGGTTACTTCCATGATTTTCGTGTTTTAATTTTTGCTAATAATCTATAAATAAAAAAGGTATCTCTTCTAGTCACCTCTATAATCGTTCACAAATAGCAGGTACTACATCAAAGAGATCTTCGGTTGTGCCATAATGTGCATAGTCAAAAATA
Organism: Bacteroidota bacterium; assembly: GCA_024277695.1. Classification (GTDB taxonomy): domain Bacteria; phylum Bacteroidota; class Bacteroidia; order Chitinophagales; family Saprospiraceae; genus JAJRUR01. Next base: position 6,907 of record JAJRUR010000118.1, read on the forward strand.
GGTGCATTTTCGTCTGTATTGATGGCGATGATACATTCGGCATCCTTCATGCCTTCGATGTGTTCCGGAGCACCGCTGATTCCTACTGCGATATATACTTTGGGTTTGACCTTGAGACCGGACTTACCTACTTGTCTGCTTTTGCTCAGCCATTTATTATCGACAATCGGTCGCGAACAAGATAGTGCTGCAGAGAGTTTATCTGCCAATTCTTGTACCACTTCTAGATTATCTTCATTTTGGATCCCGCGTCCTACACTTACAAGTACATCGTGCTGCGTGATATCCACATCGCCTCCTTCGGGTTCGATGAGTCTTGTAAAGCGCACTTTTGTATTGCTAAGATCGGGAGCAGAGACAGTTTCTACACCGGGACTTCCGGATATATTACCGTCATCTGCTGAAAAAGATCCTGCCATCACTGAGGCAATATATCCGCCGGACACTCCGGATTGGACACTCATTTTGCCGCCATAGAGGGCACTGGTAACAGAAGTATCCGACAAATCTGTTACATAAGAAATCAAGGGCATCCCGAGTGCTGCACTCAAGCCGGGTCCTATTTCCATACCCATCGAAGTATTACCTACCATAATGATGTCATCGTTTTTTCCGTTGAGGATAGATGCTAAGGTTTTGCAAAATGCTTCGGGATTGAAATTTGCCAAATTTGGATCCTGACATAATAATACCGCATCGGCAGCACCGAGCTGTCCGGTCAGCGTATCTACACCGTCACCCAAGAGCACAGCAGTAACACCGCTACCCATAGTTTTGGCTTTGCCGAGCATTTCAAAAGTAATATCTTCTATCTGTCCTTTTATGTGTTCTACTATTACATATACCATAATTCTATTTTTTTTTTAATGTATTAATAATGATCAAAATATCTATCAAACTCCTTTGCCGCGTATAATTTCTACTATTCGTGATGCTATATCTTCAGCCGAACCGGAGAGCATTTCTGCTCCACTACCTGTTTCGGGTTTGTACATCTTTTGTACTTCAGTACCGGCATCTACTCCGGCAGCATCAGCACTTATTTCGTCAATATTTGTATCTTTCATGGCTCGCCGCACTTTGGCTACCGGCACATATCTGGGGGTTTCTGCCGCTGCTTGGATGCCCAAGACAGCCGGAAATTGTACATTAAATTCGCCGATCATCCCACCTCCATATTCTTTATGTACAGTAGCAGCTGAGCCCGATACATTGATGTCGGTCACTACGGTGACATGGGCCATACCCAATTGATGTGCCAGCAAGACGGCGAGTTGGCCATCTCGATCATCAACTGCTTGTACTCCTGTTAAGACCAGATCAGCCCCTAAAGATGGGATGACTGCTCCCAATGCTTTGGCAGCAGCATGACTGGATACATAGCCTTCAAAATCTCCGGTTACTTTTACGACGCGATCAGCTCCTTTGGCAGCTGCCGCATAGAGCGCTTTATCGATATCAAGTCCATTGTCCAAGGCGACGACAGTGACGTTAGCCCCTTGGGCATCCTTGATCAGCAGCGCTGCTTCTAAAGCGTGATCATCAAATTCATTGACTTTAAATTTAAGCCATTCTCTGTCCAAATCCGTACCGGTATCATTGAGTTCTAGTTCTTCAACTAAATCCGGTACTTGTTTGATTACTACTACAATGTTCATAGTTAATTCAAGTTTTTATTTAATTAATAAATTTTCTAAATTGAGTTCTTTTCTAATCCGGATGATATCTTCATCGTTGGGCAAGAAAGGAAAATCTCTATAGCTGTCAGTAGGTCTATAGCTCCCATAAGGTCGCGAACAGCCATCTTCTCCTCCTGAGGATGGGCAGCCATCGGTCTTGAAAGGTTTACCTTTGTCGAGATGCGTCACTACATCCTTGATTTTTTCTTCATCTACGCGCAGTCCGGTGATAGCGCCGGCATCATTGATCTGAATAGCTTCTCTCTTGAGGTCGTGATGCTCTATGAGGTGCTTGATGAGTTGGATCCTGCGCCATCGTGTAATCGGTGATCTCTCCCATTTACCCATACGACTATCCGGCTCCGGATTGAAGCTAAATAGATAGGGTAATATTTCTCGTTGGTATAGATGATAAAAGATGTCTATCAGATCACGATCAGTCTCCCCGAGTCCGACTACAGTATGAATATTGACTTTCCAAGGTCCAAAAATATCACGCGAGGCGTAAATAATATCCCAGTAGTTGGACCATTTGAGTTTGCCTTTAGGTACATTGGTACGGTGCTCAAAAAATACTTTTTCGGATACAGCATCCAAGCCGATACCTATCATATCTACGCCGAGATCTTTGTACTCTTGGAGGCGTGCTCTATTGAGTATGGGAGGAGCAGCCAATATAGATAAAGGAGTATCGACATACTTGTTGATCATTTTAGTGATCTCGATGGTATCTTTGTGGGATCGACCATGGGTTACTTGTGATATACACAGTCTGGTCAATTTGTTTTTGTATTCGCCCATGCGTATGGCAAGTTTTTCCATAGATACCAAAGGCCAATCTACCCGAATAAAAGACTTGTCTTCATAATCACCCGGGCGAGTACGCGCTAGGCCACAATACCCGCAATCCGAGAGGCATCCTTCTTCGTAATTGAGCAAAATGTTGATACCGCCAAAATCAAATTCGCGAGCAAATCTGCCACTGCGCATCCTCAGGGCCATGGCACTTGCGGCGGATATTCTTACATAATCCGGACTTATTTTTAGTTCTTCGACTTCCGGTGTATCATTGATTACTGCTAATGGTACTTTCATATCTTTTTTTCTTGATTCTTAATGGACTTTTTCCAAAGTCTGTACTTGCTTATCTGATTTTTGATTTGAGTTGGTAATTTTAGATTTTCTATCCGGACGCTTCCAAGTAAAATCACCTATCCATTTGTTGTGGTGATAGTCTAAGCGTATCTGCTGTGGGATCAATGCTCTGCGTTTGATGACAGAAAAATCTATCAGTGTGGGACTGTTCGTTCCTATGAGATCATGAATATTACAGGCCTTGGACTGGACGGGTCTGAAATAGATGAAAAGTTTGTCGGTAATTTTTTCCACATTTCGTTCAGGTTTGTGGTCAAAAGCGACAATAATCTTTTTGACCAAACAACTGAAATATAGTTCAAGTCCGATATAGGTAGGATGGGAAGTACGATGTAGTTGCTTGACCGCACGTGCTGTGAGGTGTATGGTGACCTGTTTATTTTCTATCGATGCGTGTATGGTTTTTTTCATGATGACATCGATTTATAATTAGGATAGTAACATGAACCGTCATAATGATAATCTAGAGCTGCTTTTGCCTTTCGTGCAGCCAATAAAATGGCATGCAACAAATCTTTTTCTGAAACTTCCGGTGCATCTAAAGGCTCTTGGCTATAAGCTGAGTGAATTATGGTTCGGATATGCTCAGGATCTAAGGCTGCCCATTTTAGTTTAGCTTCAATCGTGCGGAACAAATCCACTTGACCGACGAAATCTCCCGTAATTAAAACAGATTTTATGGTTTCTCCTTTTAGTCCTATATATGTACGCAACAGACCTCCGCTTGTTTTATGTAGGCTCATACCGGTCATGTCCTCTTGTGGCGAATATTGAAACAGCCAATCTGCATGACGATATCTATTATCTTCTAAGTTTTTGATCTCTTTTTTTTCTTGCTTGCTGATCGGAAGATGTTCAAATTTTATTCCGAAATACTCGGCATATTCTTTTTGAATCAAATCTTTGACTTCTGCCATAGAAATGGCTTGGTGTATTTCTTTTTTGATGGTGGTCATCCTTTGGTTGACACTCCATATTTTTTTGCGATCGTCAAATTTTTGAATAGGAATCTTCAAAACTTTCAGCATAGCCAAAATATCAAGATCGTAGAGCAAACTGGCATGGAATTGGATGGCACCGGATACATCGATATGTACACCGAGGCCTGCTATTTTTTTTCCTTGAACTTCCAGATCGTTTTTGCTTTTGAATCCTGCTTGGATGCCGAGCTTTTTTAAAGCCCTTATCAGTGGTGTGGCAAAAAGAGAATAGAGCTCTCTTGTACTCTTAAAATCAAGCTGATCACCGGGGAGTGTCAAGCACAAACCCAATTGATCTTCACCCATGATGATCGCACCGCCACCCGTCAATCTTCTGCTGATGTCATAAGCGAGTTTGTGGCATTGTTCGATATCTATTTCGGCTTGTAGATGCTGAAATCTTCCGCAGAGTGCACTATAGTCAGCATAATTATAGAGGCGTAGATTTCCATCATATTGGTAGTCAGGATCTGTCACTACGGACATAAGATATTCGTCTGTAGCTAGCCCATAGGCTCCGCTTACATCATACTCGTCGATATATCTCCATGTTTGTTTCACTGTTGTCACATCCTATTAATTTATTCTACGCCACAAGAACAGGCATTATCATAAAAATCGGCAATTAATCCATATTTGGAAGCATACTCGATGACACCTTGTGCCGGATAAGCTATGCCATTGAGACCGGAGCGAATAGCTGCAAAATCCACTTGTTTTTTGTAGGGTCCACCTGGTCGTGCACACCCGAGCAGTATTTTGGTATTGGGCATTTTGTGTCGAGCTCGCTTAAAAAATGCTTCGACCTCTGGTACAGGAGGAGGTGTCACCCCCCACATTTTGGTGTCTTGCATCGGAGTCAATATGACCAAGATGAGAGCGTGTGTCTTGTACTTACTGATCATGTCCAGTGCGTGGTCTTCACCAAGCATTTCACCATATTGGAGTCCTAAAATGATATGAGGACGTGTACTGAGCCCATATTTGTCCAGCAGGTAGAGGCTTTGATCATAGTCTTCGGTGGTCAAGTCCAGATGATATACCTCCTTGATCGTCTTATTGTGACCGATTATGTCCAAAGCCACTCCGTCGATACCGGCATCTCTAAGACCTTTTGCCATTTCATCACTTACCAGACCGGTGTGCATAATGATTTTCATCCCGAGTTCCTTCTTGATGCGCTGTAGTTGGTCCAAATGCTTGAGCAAGGGTACTTGTCCGTTTTTCATAGAACCACCACTCACTAGCAAAGCTTCAGTACCTTTGGATTGAAGTGTTTTGGCCATTTCGAATAGTCCCCTTTTATAATCGAGGGGAATCATAGGCTCTAAAATTTTTTTGTCGCAGTGATCACACTCCAAAGCACAGCCTTTGCCTGTCAAACTGATCGGTAGAAAAGCATTTTTGTTTTTCGGGACAAATTCCGGTATTTCATAATGCTTTAATCCGGGTGCGAAATATTTGACGGTATTGCCGAAATTACTTTTTAAGATATCAATTTCTGCTGTCGTAGTTATACGCTCTATGGTCGTGCTATCCATCCTTTGTCTTCGTATTTTTTTATTTCAGATCGTATCCATTGTTCTATCTGTTTTTCACCGGATAGAAGGTCGTTTTTTTCATTTTCGAAATTCGTGCTTTCTAACTCTACCAACCATCCTTTGCCGTAAGGGTCTGTATTCATCCATCTTGGGTTGGTGAGGACTAAGTCGTTAACGACAATGATTTTTCCGGAAACCGGAAGGATAAGTTGTGCTACATGTTTTTCAGCTTCAACGGATCCGAAGGTCTCTCCCTTGGATAATTCTTTGTCTATATTTTCGAAAAGAATGGCTACAAAAGATCCGCTTGTTTCTTGCAATAAGGGATTGAATCCTATGCGGATAAAATCACCATTGGGCTGCAGCCAAAAGTGATTTTTCGGATCGTAGTAGAGTTCGGTATCTATAAGATAGTTTCCTATTTGTTTCATATCGATAGTTAATTTTATGTTTGATGCGACTATTGTGCATATAGAATTATGTTTATAGGTCCATAGCTTCAGCTAATAATTCTGAAATATCTTTGACCAACAATTTGCCTTCATTGCCGGTAGATTTGACGGCATCTTCAAATCGCGATACCTCATAAGGGCAGCATACTACCAAGATATCTGCTCCGGTTTCGACGGCTTCACGTACACGATTTTCGGATAGTCGTTCGTTGACGTGGTCGGACATAAATCCATCGAGCCACATACCGCCACCGCCACCTCCGCAGCAATAGCTCTGCTGTTTGCATCTACCCATTTCGGTCATTTGGATGCCGGGGATGGCTTCGATGAGTTGTCGAGGGGCTTCAAATTCGCCATTGTGTCTGCCCAGATAACAAGGGTCATGAAAAGTCACTTTGTAATCCAAAGATTTTTTGAATTGCATTTTTTCGATCATAGGTGCGAGATAAGTCGTATAATGTATCACTTTGGATTTGCTTCCCAATTTTGGATATTCGTGTTTCATAGCGTTGAGCGCATGGGGGTCCATTGTCATGACGGTTTTTGCTTTGTACTTACGGAACAGTCCAATATTATGTTCTGCAAACTCTTCAAAGAGTCCGGTTTCGCCGGCGAGACGTTGAGAGTCACAAGAGCATTTTTCTTCGGTACCGAGTATGCCATAATCTATGTCCAGTGTATTGAGTATTTTGGCAAGAGCTTCTGCAGCATCTTTTCCTCGATTGTGATAAGCGGGGTAGCACTCTACAAACCATAGGATGTCCACCGGACGTTTTATTTCTTTCATAATAGGCACATCAACTCCACGCTCTTTGACCCAATCGGCGCGTTTTCGTTGGGACTCCCCCATTGGATTGCCATATTCAAAAGTTTTTTCGAAGACTTCTTGAAGCTCGTCGGGGACATTACCTTCTAAGACGGATTCTTCGCGGATAGCGGGCATGATTTTGATCATATCCACTTCTTTGGGACAAACTCTTAGACAGTTCATGCAAGTGGTACATTTCCAAAGATCGTCATTTGTAAACAAGTCGATGCCTTGTTGTAATTTTCGAAATATTTTTCGTGGTCCGTATTCTCCTCCTGCTTGATTAACAGGACATACCGGAATACATTGTGTACATTGGTAGCACCAACCCATAGACTCTGCACCTTCGATGGATGTCACTTTGTCCATCGCATCCGTATCGTAATCAAATATGACGCGTTGTTCAAACATTCGGTTCCATTGTGGTCCCAAATCTATTCCTTCGACATTGACATTGTCAAATTCAATTATTTGCTTTTTATCTAAAGGCATATTTTAAATTATTTTAAATTTTTTTTTAATTCGTTGATATGTTCATATTTTGAACAAAGTCCATTTCTGATATTCGATATAGTCCAAGTATTCTTCTAGAGAATTCTACTACTCCGGGCATTACATTATTAAACTCTTTTGTCATGCGCATTTTGAGTATAGTATATGCATAGATTACATACACACAACTCAGAAAAACATTGGTTCCAAAAAGGCGATCACTGATAAATCGGTATCCGCCGGTTTCGGACATAGCGTGGACGAATGCTACTGCGCGACCGACTTTGAGGTAGATCTCTCCAAGGCTGTCTCCTTTCAAATCAAAATCTTCAGTTATGACGAGTGGGAGTGCACCTGTTTTGTTTTTGGGGTTCCACATCCACCGAGTCCAGAGCCAGTAAGTATCCGGCATGGTAAAATGCAAAAGTTCTGAAGCTAAATCTGCACGTTGGTATTTGTCCTTTAGTTTGACTTGGTTACAGAATTTTTGAAATCGGATTTCGATCATTTTCTTTCCATAAAGCAATTCGGATATTGCATTTTTTAATTCTACCAATCCTACTGTATTCATTATATCCGCAGCTTTTCTCTTGATAGAAAAAACAAATTTTAATATGCTCAAAATTTCATTTTCCGTAGCATTTGGAAGGTAATCTATATTTAATATTTTTTGGAAATATGCACTTTTGAGTTCCATGTCATCTGCCATTTGGACGAGGTATTTTTCATCTACCTTATCCAAGGTTTCTGCCATAAATTCTTTTACTGTTTCTAGGTCGATGAGTTGACTCATAGCACAAATTTTTTTTTAAAAAAAAATAATTAAGCCGGGACTGCTAAAGCTCGGATAGCAGAAAGGGCTTTCATAGCTGCCAGTCCACCTGCAGAAACAGAATCTTCGAGATCGGCAGGTCCTGTTGTAGCACCAGCGGCATAGACTCCGGGGACATTTGTGCTGACTGTATCGAGGCAACCACCGGTAGTTTCTATAAATCCGTATTTGTTTTTTTGGAGACCAAAAATATCTGCCATTTGGGTAGTGCCGTCTGAGGGTTCCATCCCTACTGCCAAAATAACGACATCCATCTCGACTTCCATCGGACGGCGCAAGGTAGTGTCTTCGCCTTTGACGAGCACTTTATCTCCTTTCTTGACTATTTCGGTGGCCATACCTTTGATATAATTTACATTATATTTTTCTTGTGCCGGCCAGTAGATTTCATTTTCCCAATATCCGTACATCCTCATGTCGATGTAAAAGATATATACTTTGCAGTCGGGCAAAAGTTTTTTGATTTCGATAGACTGTTTTGAAGAAATGCCACAGCATACTTTTGAACAATATTCGTTACCTAATCGACGATCTCTGGATCCGACGCACTGAATAAAACAGACGCGTTTGGGTTTTTCGCCATTGGATGGTCGTACGAATTTGTGTTCGCTCAGCATTTTTTCGGCATCGGTCAGAGTGATGACATCATCGAGTTCATAGTAAGAATATTTTTGTGTCTCCCTGCCCGGATCAAAATGTTTAAAGCCTGTAGCGACAATGACTGCACCGACATGGAATTCTACTTCTTTGCCCATTTCGATGGCTTTGACCTTAAAGTCACCTAGTTGGCCACTCGATCCTGTGACTAAGGTGTTGTAGTGAATTTCTACTAATGGATTGTTTTTGATAGGATCCATCAGATCGCCTAAGGCTTCTTGTGTGTCTCTTAGATCCGGTGTCAATGCAGCATATTTTTCTTCGTCCGGAGTACCTCCGAGTCGATCTCGCTTTTCGACTAGAATAGCCTTGTAACCAAGTCCGGCTATTCCTTTGGCTGCTTCGATGCCTGCAGGTCCTCCACCAATGATTAGTACACTTTCGTTTGCCATGTTTTAGATTTTTTCAGTTAATTATTTTATTAAAATGTTATTTTTATTTTTCAGCATCTTCCCAAGTCATGTATTCTTTTTTGCCTGACTTGATGAGTTCGCATTCGGCTTCAAACTCTGCCCAAGATTTATCGACATCGATACCAATTTTTCTCAAGAAGGGTTTATTGTCCGTATTGTGCCAGTGCAATTGCAATACTTTATATGGATGTGCTCCCATAGCGAGCGCTGCGACTTGCGAATCTGCCATCACGGGGAGTCCTACTTTTTTGTTATGTGCTTTTCCGACTACCTGAGATTGGTCTAGAGTTGTTACGCATCCGGTATCATGTGTGACTGTGATATCCGGATTGGCTTCTTCTTTCATCACTTCGATTTTTCGCTGGACGGAAAAGGATCTGGAAAAATCTCTGGATACGAGGATATGTCTGAAACCGAAGCCACAACAATCGAACCAAGTCGAATAGTCAGCTACATTAATACCCAAAGCTTTTAAAGTAGAAGTGATAATAGCAGATCGCTGAGCGCCATATATTTCACTATCATAAATAGCATCTTCTTCAATGAGTTTATGATAGTGGCAAGCCGGATGGACGGTTGCTGTAATGTTGGACATATCGATGACTTGTCGTTCGGCGATTCTGTCTTTCATTGCGAGTACCCATTCGCTATAGTGGACTACTTCTTCGGGTACGACAAGTTTTTTTCCGAGTCTCTTCATGATGTCACGTACTTTTCTACGCAATTCCGGCTGATGGACTAGAGCGTGACGGACTTCTTTGTAATGACCGAAGCTAGTACCGCAGTGTATCAAGGGGAAGTAGCCTACTTCGTGTGCTGCGGCGAAATTTCGGATAGCTACGGCAGCTTGTGCTTCCGGATTGGAAGTAGCCGAGGCATAATAGTTCCAGGCGGTACAAGAAGTTTGGTCTGTTGGATCAAAGTAGTCCAATCCGAAAGCCCGATTGAGCCAAAAAATAGATGTCGAATATCCCGGGATGTGTCCACATTGGCCACAGGATTTGTGGTGCCAAGTTTTTTCGACAGGAATTTTTTTGATTCTTCCATATTTGGTTTTAACCTCCATATAGGGTTCTGGCACTCTGATGACTTCGAGTTCTCCTTCTTTTTCGAGTTGGAAGAGTTCTTCTTTTAGATCATGTGTTGGAGCCTTATCCGGATCAATTTTAAAAATTCGCTCACTTGCTTTAGTAACCGGTAGATGTATCATAATTATAAAGTTTTTAATGCATATTTTTTAATCAAATTCGATATCATATCCTGCTTCTTCCAGTCGCTCTTCCATCACATCGACTAAAATCATATGGAGACCTTCATCGATTCCGAGGATCAAATCCATCACACCGGTCATATGCCAGATGAGGTAGAGTTCGATAATGGTTTTTTCGTCGACTTTCCATCCGGTTTCGATAGTGTGGAGGGTTTCAGGTGGTAGAGCTTTACGCCACACTTCGAGGTTGTCAGCGATTTCGTGTACGTGATGTCCCCAATCGGGGAAGGCATTGGGCTGTAGCATGTCCGGTGATACTTGCGATCCTGTGGACATGATTTTATAGATGATGCGTCCATAACCTTCGAGTGCTTCTTTGGCTGTATTGAGTCCGTTTTTGACAGCGACTTCACGCATGACGGTAATAATTTGTCCGGGCGAATTGCCGCGAGGGCATCTATCACACGAAAAGCATTGCGAACAATCCCATACACTGTCATTCATCAGTGTATAGACCAAGTCGGTATCTTCTCTTGCAACTGCTTGGGCAATCAATCGGGGACTAAAGTCATAAAATCTAGCTGAGGGGCATGCCGCAACGCATATTCCGCATTCATAACAACCGTAAAGGATATGACTCCATCGCTCATCATCCTTGCATTCTTGAAATAAGCGGTCTTTTTCTTCTTGGCTTACATCCGAATATTTATTTTGTCTAATGTCCAGTGCTTGTGGCATAAGCGTAATTTTTTATTTGAAATATATTTTACAATACGTCCTTGATTATTCTTCTTCATAGCTATCCGTACCCTCAATATGGGCACAAGCTTCGATTCCGTCTCTTTCTATCTTTTCTTTATATTTTAAGACTGCTTCATCACCGGTAACCATATCTTTTAGTTCTTCTTCCAGATTATCCGGTTGCATGCGCACTACCCAGCCTTTGTTGTACGGGCTTTTATTGAGTAGTTGTACATCAGCAGCGAGTTCTTCATTTACTTCGACGATTTCTCCGGAGATGGGTGTTTTGATGGGTCCAACCCATTTTCCGCTTTCAACTGTAGCGATTGGTCTTCCTTTTTTTCGTGCTTTGCCTACGGGTTTTGCCTTGGCATGCAATATGGGACCGGCAAGACTTTGGGCGATATCTGTCATTCCTATGTAGACTGTACCATCATCGTGGACTCTGACCCAAGTATTATCTTCTACAGCATAATACAGGTCTTTGGCGATTACACATTCGTTGATTTTAGTATATCCCATTGTTCTTCGTGATTTTTTATAGTTTATTAATAAATTATGTTTAAAAATACATGACATGATCATAATTCAGCGCCAGATCTATGATCGTGGTAGCGCCAAAAATTTCAACACCGTCTATAAGATCTTCAGGTGTCATATTCCATAGAGCGAGACTTTGCTGGCATACTGCGAGTTTGACTTCATTGTCCAGGCACATTTGGAGCATACTTTTAAGAGTCACATTACTCGAAGGATCTAATTTAATCATTTCGGCAACTCCTTTTCTGAGTTGATTCGTCCCGTTCATCGTAAACCAAACGGTCGTCTCGATTTCCATAGCTGCTGATGCTACGGCATAATACAAAGGCGAATATGTCCTTTTGGGCGTATCGACTCCGTGTGTCTGAATCACTAATATTTTTTTACCTTCAAAATCTTCCATTTCAATAAGTTTTATAAATTAACAATAAATCATTCTTTTTTTTTTAATTAATCTATTTTACAAATCGAATTGGGATCTGCAAAAACAAACATATATTCTCCGTCCCAATCCCAATCATCCTCTTCAAAAAGTTCGTACAATTTTTCTTTTTTTTCATTATGTTCTATCAACATAAATTTTTTTGCTTTTCCATTTTGATCCCGCTCATACACTCTTAACAGCAACCATGCACCCTGCAATTGTTGATACAGTTCAGCTACTTCTTCGGCAGATATGATTCCATTTTTTATCATGGAGCTTTAAGCATATTTATTTCTCAAAGCATATATTTTCATCAAAAGTTTTTTCCAATATTCTGCTTCTTGTTTTTGGCCAAATAGTTTTTCTATACGCATTTGGATAGCTTGTGGTTTCAGAACTAACTGAGTCAACTTTTTGACCTCAGGAAAATGTTTATCAGAATACAAATCTGTCAATTGACCAAATTTTATTTCAAATGTCCACTCACTTTCTCTATATGAAATGTTACCCAACCAGATGCCGGAATGAATTTTGACCATCTTATGATCCAACTTTTTATTCTTTATTTTATACAGCCAATCATCCGATAACATTTTATGATCAAGTTCTTCAAAAACCCGGATTTCTTTTTCTGTAAAATAGTCCATGACCAATTGTTGTTGGAGCCATTTTCTGCACTGTAGTAAGTAGATGATTTTTAGGTCAGCTACTGCTATATCATTTCCCGTCTCTTTGCGGATTGTTGTGAGATATGCGTTCATATCTCGAATAGTTTGGCTTTTGAGATGTTGATTCTGAATATGCATCGCTTGTAGCATGGTATCAAAATCAAAATCGATGATAAAATTGCCTGTTACTACTTGAGCTTCTCCTATCTGTGCTCCTCCTAATCCGGCGATTTTTTTTTGATCAACATGGATATCATTGATCGGGTGATAATAAGCATCTATACCGATACGTCGATAAGTGCGCACTATGGGCTCAATAAAATATTTGAACCGATCTCCGACTTGAGGGGGTAATGCATCTTTATGGAATATCCATTGTACAAACAATTGATTATGATCCAAAAATACTGCACCGCCACCTGTTTCTCTTCGCACAACCGGAATACCCGAACTTTTACAATGTTTAATGTCCAATTCTTGCTCGGCATCTTGAAAATATCCGATACTAAAATATGGGTCATTCGGTGTAGCCAACACTATCGTATTGGGTGAAGTATGTTCAAACATTTTGGCCAGTCCATGATAAATAGTTTGTGACCGAATACCACTAACACGTCCTGCATCAATTATTCTTATGCTCATGATACATCGTTATGCATCAAGAAATATTATTGTATTTTGTAGTTTTCACTAGACGAATAGGCTTACATTTGATGTAGATGCATATTCTAAAAAAGTAGCTGCACCTCCAATTTCAGCTTCTTCTATAAAGTCTTCTTTTTTGAATCCAAAGACATCCATGGTCATCTGGCAACCGATGAATTTGACATCTAATTCCACACACATATCGCGCAATTCTTGGACGGTAGCCACTCCTTTGTTTTTAAAGGTTTTTTTCATGAGACTCGTCGCCATACTTTCAAATCCAGGGACGTTAGACATCAATAGATTGGGCATCGGCCAATTAAAATTCTGAAATCCTTCCGGTCCGAAAGGCATTTTCATGGGCATCGATGGATTACCTAGTGGTGACACTTTGGCATCAATTTCTTTTTTGAGTAAGGGTAAACCATAAAAGGTGAAGAATATAGCTACTTCCCAATCCATTGCTGCTGCACCGGAAGCTAGAATAAATGGTGGATATGCCCAATCAAGTGTACCTTGACTGGCTATGAGTGCAAGTCTTTTTGTATCTCCCATGATTAATGTGTTTTTTTGATTAAAAATCTATATGTATCCCCCTCGTCGTGTGCTTCGACTAGTTCGTGTCCGGTTTGGCGTGCCCAAGCTTCCATATCCGGAATTGCTCCCGGGTCGGTAGCTACCATTTCGACCATTTGTCCGATTTTCATCTCTTTTATGGCCTTTTTTGTTTTGATGACCGGCATAGGACAGCAAAGTCCCTTGCAGTCGAGCTGAACTACCTCCAATACTTCACCCTCGGTAGCTTCATCCATCGAATCGGCTACGACTTCTTGGACTTGTTCTTCTTGTTGTTCAGTTTGGGCACCTTTCTTTTCGATGAGAAATCTAAATGTCTCCCCCTCATCATGTGCTTCTAATAACTTATGACCTGTTTGGCGGGCCCAAGCCTCCATATCCGGTATGGCACCGGGATCTGTTGCTACCATTTCCAATACTTCACCGGGTTCGAGATCTTTCATAGCTTTTTTTGTCTTGATAACCGGCATAGGACAGCAGAGTCCTTTGCAATCCAGTTGTTTAGTAATTGTAATTTCTGCCATAATATTTTGATTTATTAATGATGAAAAATTTCACATTGGTCGATGCAGTGAAAGATGGATGTTATGTTTTTGAGTTTGAGCTTATAATATATGTATCTACCCTCGCGTACAGACTCCAAAACACCGGAGTGCTTCATTTTGGATAGGTGGTGCGACAAGAGCGATGCTTCGATTTTGGTATACTCCACTAATTCGCTGACAGACATATATTCGACTTGGTTCAAAACTTCTAGAATACTTAGTCTAACTGGAAAAGCTATCGACTTAAAAATATCTGTAATTTTTTGGAGCTGAACAGCATCATATTTGCTTTTAAGGCTCTTATGATTATCTATATTCTGATTGGCATCAATTGTATGCTGCATAACAAAATTATATTTTGTATAAAATTATATAAAGGGTGAAAATATTCATATGACTAGCACAACATATGTATTATTGTACATTTATTGAAATGTTAGCTCAATATTTTTTATTCAAAAGGCTTATTTAGAATGATTAAAAATAATATTTTCAAAAATGCAAGCCTATTTATTGACAATATTTTATCTCCAATCATTGATTTTTGAATCCAATTTTTTACTGATATCTGATGCAGTTGCTTTAGGTAGGTACATATATTGTGCACCAAGCCAATGGGCGATATCTTTGCCTTTTTGATTTTGGTAAGCGAGGCGTTTGGTATCGATCACTAGAGCAGCGCAGAGATGTTTTTGGAGTTCCTTGCACAGAGGTTGGAGTTCTTTCATAGCCATGGTTTCTCGATCTTGCCCTTCGGATATGGGTTTTAGGGGTTGATTAGCACGACCATCTGTAAAAAGTATAAGTACTACACCTGCGACTTCCTTAGTGTGTTGAGCTTTTTTGGCCATTTGGATACACTTCATCATAGCATGGGATAATGGTGTACGTCCGCCTGCCGGGATACGCTGGAGTATCCTGTATGCTTTGGTCAGGCTACTTCCGGGCTGTAGTAGGACATCGGCTCGATCACGTCTGAAGAACATCATAGCGACCTGATCTCGGTATATGTATGCTTTTTGGAGCAAGTGCAGTGCTGCTCCTTTGGCTGCCCCGTAATTATTAATGGCCATGGAACCGGAGCCATCTACAGCAAAAAGAAAGAGCAATCCACTTTGTTGTCGATATTGTTTTATTCTAAAATGTTCTTTTTTGATACGTATCGGAAGAGTCTTGTCTCTATTATTATGGAGTGGATGGGCATGGAGGGCAGCCTTGATACTAGCCAGGATGTCGAGTTTTCCTTTTTTGGGATCACCGGCTACGGCACGGACAAATCGTCCTCTTCGATAATTTAATCCTGCTAAGTGTTTACCCATTCGTCGAGAGTTTGTTGTGAGGGTATTTATTTTGGGTATGTCGATTGGTCCACTTTCTTCTGTGGATACTTCCAAAGGCTCTTTCTTGGCTTGAGCCTGTTGATCTTTGCCCAAGCCATCATGTAAGGGCTCATCATCTTTAGGTTCTTTGGGTTGATTTTTGGTATTTTTAGCTTCTTGCTGAGCTTCCTGTTCGACTTGATCAGGTGCTTTTTGTTGGCGATTTGATTTTTGAGATTTGGAGTTGGTCTCGAGTTCATCTTCACCGGGCAGGGGCATAGAACCTAATCGGGACAGAAAGATTAGGCGCATAGCCAGATGGAGATCTTGCTCTGTAACCGGTACTCTCAAGTGCAAAGCAGCATTGGCTTTGGCACATAGATAGGCAAAGTTTTCGGCACGATTACCTTCGACTCCTGAGTTACTTGCCATGGCACATAACTTTTCTAATTGGTCATGGTGCATCTGCACCTGAGGGTATATTTGTCTTGCTTTTTTGACGCGCTGCACGACATCTATAGGTATCGTCTTCGCACTATCTCGGTGAGCGGCCAAAAATATACGCCAAGACAAATGGGACAAAGTCCGTGTCCACACTCTAAAGGCTACACGCTCAGTAACTGAAGCACTCAGTTCGGCTTCGAGCGGATTATAGGTTCCAATCAATACGAATTGGGCAGCAAAGCGTTGTGAAATGCCTTCTCGCTCCAGTCGAATATATCCTAGCATCAAAGCCTGGGTCAAACTCGACAAGATCTCTTGGGGTAATAAGTTGATTTCGTCCACATAAACGACTCCCCCGTGGGCTTGGGCTAATAATCCGGGTAAGGCTACGATTTTGCCGGCTTGAGCAGTTCTTTCCATATCGATGCCTCCGACGAGTCTATCCAATGTACAGCTCAGAGGGATATTGACAAAGGGTTTGTCTGAAGGGAAGAGTTTTTTGGCTGCACGCGCTATAGTGCTTTTGCCAGTTCCGGGAGGTCCTGCGATGAGTACGCCTTTGAGTTGAGGTTCGATCGCCAAGAGGGATAAGGTGATCAATGGGTCATCCAATCCGGGAAATGCTGACATGGTTCAGATTTTATATATCAAATGGGAAAGATCATTTTCAAGGCATTTTCTATTTTTTTTCCTGTATCTATTTCTTCCATAGGGTCTCTACGCAATCTGTGTCTAAGGCTCATGACAGCCACGTTAGCAACATCTCCTACATTTACTTTGGACCGTCCGTCAAAGGCTGCAAGAGCACTAGCGGCTCGCAATACGGTAATCTCACCGCGGTGTCCATCGATTTTGAGCATCAAGCAAAGTTCTACTACTTTTCCTAGCAGCAATTCATCCAGCTCTATCCCTGAGAGGAGCTTACGCGCTTGCAAGATCTTTTCTTTGAGTGCATTTTGTTTTTCTGCCCATTGGAGCACAAATCGAGCAGGATCTTTGGCAAATGCTTCATTCCTTTGGACCAATTCTACGCGCTGAGCTACTTCTGTAATGGTAGTCACTTGAGTATAGAGCCCAAAACGGTCTAGCAATTGGGGGCGCAAGTCCCCTTCTTCAGGGTTGCCCGTACCGACGAGGACAAAACGGGCAGGATGGCGGACGCTTAGACCTTCGCGCTCTACAATATTGACTCCACTTGCAGCGACATCCAATAGCAAATCAACCAAATGATCTTCTAATAAATTGACTTCGTCTATATAGAGAAATCCTCCGTGTGCTCTGGCGATGAGGCCGGGTTCGAAGCTTTTTTTGCCTTGGGTTAGTGCGGCTTCGATATCCAAAGTACCTACTACTCGGTCTTCCGTAGCACTTAAAGGCAGATCGACCATAGGTACATGCGTTTTTTTATTTTGATCAAAAAGTGGTACGAGTAGCTGCTGACCATTGAGCAGCATTTCTGCCTTCATATCCTCTTGTTGGGACATAGGCAATAAGTGCGCCAGTGAACGTACAGCAGTACTCTTGGCTGTTCCCCGATGTCCCATAATCAAAATCCCACCGATAGATGGGTCGATGGCATTGAGTACCAAAGCGCGCTTCATTTCCCGCTGGGCGACTATAGCTGTAAAAGGAAAACTGTGTTTGCGTACAGGTTCCATTATTTTTAAATACTTCTTAAATAAATACAACGCTAAGGGGAAGTCAAACTTACAATATATTTTTTAATAAAAAATAAATTAAGAGAAAGTACTCCGGATACCCAGATGGAGTGTTGATCGAGATGGTAGTTTTTTGTATTTGAAAAAAAGAGAAGGCAGATACCTTCTCTTTGTGTGACCGCGGGAGGATTCGAACCCCCAACCCTCGGAGCCGAAATCCGATATTCTATCCAATTGAACTACGCGGCCCAAATTTTGATAATACAAAGTTACTAATTATTTAAATAATTCTGCAGGATAAAAATATAATATACGAGTAAGAGTTTGAAGCATCCGTAGCTTAGTTCTTGTAGATTGTATAACAAATCATCCGAAAAAGAACTTAGATTTGAGCACTTTTAATTGTAACGAAGAGTTTTTCAGCTGTGCAACTAGTAGCCAAAACATTTTATGGTTTAGAAAACATCTTAGCAAAAGAACTCGAAGAGCTCGAGGCAGATAAGATCAAAGTATTGCATCGCGCTGTAGCTTTTGAGGCGAACAAGGCTCTACTCTACCGTGCTACCCTAAGTTTGAGGACTGCCTTACGTATCTTGAGGCCTGTGTTTCGCTGTAGAGCTCAGTCAGAAGATGCATTGTATGCCCTTGTCACTGCAGAGGACTGGACGGAGTATTTGGATCCCAAAAAGACATTTGCCATCCAATCTGTAGTCCGTTCCGAATATTTCAAACACTCCAAATATATCGCCTTAAAGACCAAAGATGCTATAGTCGATCAAATCCGAAGACATATAGGATATCGTCCTAATATCAACCCCAAGCATCCGGACATCAATCTACACCTACATATCTACCGAGATCAAGTAGAGATATCTCTGGACAGTTCGGGTTTTTCGCTACATCGGCGAGGCTATAGAAATCAGGGTCACCGTGCACCGATCAATGAAGCGTTAGCCGCAGGACTGATTCGTATTGCCGGATGGACACCGGACAAAACACTACTCGATCCTATGTGTGGGACGGGAACAATTCTAGCTGAAGCCCTGATGATAGCTGCAAGAATCCCTGCGCGCATCTTTCAAGAATCGTTTTGCTTTCAGAACTGGAAAGACTATTCGGATGATCTATGGAAAAGTATCCTCGAAAAAGAAAAATCTCGCATTACTAAAGGAGGATGGTCTCTTTTTGGTTATGAAATAGATCAAAGCAATGCAGATCTCGCCAAGCGAAGTTTGGAGTCTATACTTCCTCAACCGGCCGTAGAGTTGGTCTGTACAGACTTTTTTGAGTCCTACCCAGCTGCAGACCGAGGAGTAATCATTATGAATCCTCCTTATGGTGAAAGACTGAATCCAAAGTCAGTATCCGATTTTTACGCCCAAATAGGTGATACGCTCAAAAAGAAATACGCAGGATGGGATGCATGGATCATCAGTTCTAATATTGATGCTTTGAAAAGCATTGGGTTGCGCAGGACACAAAAGTACAAACTCTATAACGGAGCACTTGAATGTGCATATCAAAAATACAGTCTATACCAAGGCACTAAAAAGCGAAGAAATTGGGTATAGTAGTGCCGTTAGCGTAGCAAAGTTACATCACCACTGACTACTTTTTCTTGACCTTCTTGATCCGTATATTGGATGACATAAGCATAAACTCCACTACCCATTTGGGTAGAACCCTTGGTTCCATTCCATGCAGTATCCAGATCTCTAATAACTGTGATGATGTCTCCCCACCGATTAAATATAGTCATTCGGTAATTGGTGATGGCGCATTGGGCTAAAAAATATGCTTTAAAGCCATCGTTTCTCCCATCAAAATCGGGAGTAAAAGCCGTAGGGATATAAGGTGCACAATTGATGCAGGATTCTAGTCCTACCATAATCTCATCTTGATACATACAAGAGCCGACACTAACTGAGATGTTATATACCCCTTGCTCTGTTATCGTTTTGGTACTCTCGATATCCCCATCATTCCACAAATAGTCTGCTTGCAAACCTACATCGGCATTCAGTATCAGTTGATCTCCCCTACATATGACCGTATCGGCCCCTAAGTCTAAGGATTTGATGTCCACGATTTCTATTACTATCGTATCAGAACTCATACAGCCATTGGACTCAATAGTCAACCAGTACGTACCGCTTTGAGTAACTTCATACGATGGTGACGTGCTACCATCCTGCCATAGATAGTTACCGGAAAGTGTGCTGACTAGCGTCAAACTACCACCATTGCACAAGGTTGTATCTTGTCCTAGAGATACAGATCCCATTCCGGTCTCTATGATGATCGTGTCACGCACTTTACAAGATCCGACATTCAACTCTACCCAATACAAACCCGGTTGGGTAACTGTACGAGGAGATCCTGATACACCATCTGACCATAGGAGATCAGCACCCGGGAAAGAGGGATCCAAGGTCAACTGGATAGCACCACATAGCACAGTATCCTTGGGAAGACCCTTCCAGTCACTAAAATCCACAATTTGGACTAAAATCGAATCCCTTACCGTACACCCATTTATGCTTCTTTCTACCCAGTACACTCCTGATTGATCAATCTGAAAAGAAGCTTGTGTAGATCCATTCTGCCAAAGGTACTCTGCTCCTGCTGCAGTGACATCCAGATGGAGCATCGAGCCATCACAGATGGTAGTGTCATCACCCAAATCTACAGTTTCGAAGGGTTGGACGAATACTGTGACACTATCAATGGAGCAAGGAGATCCGGCAATAGTCTGATAATAGGTTGTCGTCACCAAAGGAGTAGCTATGGGATGTGGACAATCCGTACAGCTCAATCCTTGGCTTGGTGTCCAATTATATATAGGAGCATCCATCAAATTATTACAACCCAATGCTACGCTCTCTCCTTGGCAGATGCAAATATTTTCACCGGCACAGGCAAAATTTGCTGCTCCACTGATAAAAAGGGCGTTATAGAATATACGCTTAAACTGTTTTTGTTGAGATATACTACCACCGGAAAAACCATTGTAAGCGTGTCCGGCGATATAGATCATATTGCCTCCTGTAGCAGCACCATTGACATCAGCCGAAGACATCACAAGTCTGCCTTGGGTATTTCTGATTCCTACGTAGGATGTGGGTTTGAGCGTACTACCACTCAAAGGAATATAAGAGCTAATCGTTCCACCAATATTGGGTGGCAAATTACCCTCCAGTTGAAAAACACCCATATCCGGTGCAGAATAAATATAAGCGGCATTGGTCAAATCTCCCTTCCCTTCTACTCCTGCAGTAAATTGATAGCTCGATTGGTTTTCAAAAGTTTCTATTGAAGAACACTGAGCTATAAAATTACCTCCATCGCGTACAAACTGCTGCAATTTGTCATAATAGCTTGGGTCGGTAATTTCATCCGCAATTATATGAGCTTGGGTGATGACATTATAACATTCTGAGTCATCAAAAAAATCTTGGCTGGTGAGCAGTACATAGGGTATCCCTATTTCGTCCAGAGGATCTGTATGCGATGAAGCAAATATGCCATCAATCAAAATCGCTATCCGAGGAGCTGCATCCAGATAATGCCTCGAATCCAACATTTTATCTTCGTCCAATTGCAAAATATGAATCTCCGGATACGGACTGTCAAGTACCAACATTTTAAAATTTTCTAATAAGTCCACTGTCCGATCGCATTCGATCACTTCCAATTCGTTTCGATCGATTACAAATGCACTGCTGTAAAAATCAAAGGATTGTGATCCACCCTGCGTAGGCAAAATTTCGTGTGCACGGGCAGAGAAGTCCAATGCATTTTGTTCTTTACCACTTCGTATGATCCAATGCAAGTTGATCCCTTGATCTAGAAGATAATAAAGCAGTCCATATACACGCAAATTGACTCCGGGGTCCAGGGGATCCGGTTGCAGATCTGCCGTCATCGGTATGATGAGTGAGCCTTCAGAAAATAGCACCGGATTGGGAGATGCAGGAGGAATATCTTGAGCATGCATATCTATGTAGAGGGTGCATAATGCTATGATAAGCAATAGTATTTTGTTGGTCATCTGATCTACTGTTTGATGAAGTATATAACGATTCAATTGTTCAATTAGTTGGTTTGTGGATGGGAAGCTTGTTTTTCCGGCAGAAAAA
>JAJRUR010000119.1 GCA_024277695.1 Bacteroidota bacterium
GAGCAGATGACAAAATAGCTTAATGCAACAAAAGCCCCAGCGGGGCGACCTGATTGTAATCCATCGTGGCGACCTGTTTGTAGCCCCAGCGGGGCGGCCTGTATAATATGGCAAACAGATACACACAAATATATTTCAGGAATAATAGCGAAACGCATTCAAAAATTAGTATTCATTTTTTTGGTAAGGTTACACGAACTCCGGACAGTTTTTATGCGTAGTCCGACAGAGAACTCCTTAAAAACTTGTTGAGTTTGTCAAAAAGACACAAAGTAACCAGTGGTGATTTTGAAGTTATTTGTATATTGCATCGGGAATTATTTTTGTTTTATGATCTACAATATACTGAATATCAGTTAATTATTGGATAATAACCCCCTTTTTATTCTATTTTGTAACTACCGAAACTTGAGTAATTAAAAAAAAACAAGCCAAACAGGCTATCTATCCATGGTGGGGCACTTACGGACTCGATTCAATCAACGATTTTCGGAAGACAAATACCGAGATCTTCTCAGCTATGTCCACAATGCTTTTAATTATACGCAACAGTTCAGAATAGCTGAGACACCCGTATTTGTGAGCAAGGAATTGGGAAATGAAATTTTTGAAGCTTGTCATGAATTGGCATCCTTTATCTATCACCCCGACTATGCTCAGTATACACAGTTTGCTATCCCTCCCGGTCAAGATGTCCCTAACGAAAGCAGGCATTCTTTGTTTTTGCAGCTTGACTTTGGCTTGTGTTACAACGAAGACAAAACCCGGCTTATCCCCCAGCTCATCGAAGCACAGGGGTTTCCGTCCCTTTATTTTTTTCAGTACCTACTTGCGGGTGCTTATCGTGAAGTATATGATATTCCGGACAATTATAGCAGTCTTTTTTCAGGTCTTGATGGGCAGAGCTACTTGGATTATCTACGTGAGATCATCGTTGGTGATGCAGATCCTCAAAACGTCATACTGCTAGAAATAGAACCGGAAAAACAACCGACGAATATTGACTTTATGGCAGCAGAGTACTATCTAGGTATTCGGACGGTTTGTATTTCGGAAGTAATAAAAGAAAATAATCTACTTTTTTATAAAAATAAGGATGGAAAAAAAATCAAAATAGAGCGCATCTTTAACCGTGTTATTTTTGACGAATTGATACAACGGGATGATATCTCCAGACAGTTTTCGTTCAGAGATGCTCTCGATGTGTATTGGGTAGGACACCCTAACTGGTTTTTTAAAATCAGCAAATATACTTTGCCACTCCTCACGAGTAGGTACGTACCGCCGACCTTCTATCTAGATAGACTCCACAGCTATCCACCCGATCTACAAAATTTTGTACTTAAGCCGCTTTATACCTTTTCAGGTACGGGAGTAGAACTAGATGTAAACCTCGATATGCTCAGGAGTATTAAGGATCCACAAAATTGGATACTGCAGCGCAAAGTAGAATATGCCCCTATCATTCAGACTCCGGATGCACCTGCCAAGTGTGAAATACGCATGCTCATGGTTAGAGATCCCAAAACACAATCCCTAAAAATCATCAATAATCTGGCACGACTCAGCAAAGGTGCTATGGTCGGTACCCGATATAATAAAAACAAACAATGGGTTGGAGGCTCAGTAGCTTTTTTCGAAACTTGATAAAATCAGCTATTGATATTGACTAAAAGTCAAAATGATTCCGATCTAAATTGTACATTTGCTGACAAGAATAAAAAATGATTTTGATGAGTGATCTTTTTAAAAAAATGGATGATTTTGGCCCTTTGGGCAATTATGCCGAAGTGGCGGAGGGATATTTTGTTTTTCCGGAGTTAGAAGGCGAAATTGCCAACCGAATGCGTTTCAAAGGGCAGGAGTGTATCGTATGGAGTGTCAATGACTATCTTGGTCTGGCCAATCACCCGTCTATAAGGAAGGCAGATACCGAAGCAACCCGAGACTGGGGACTTGCCTATCCTATGGGCTCGCGCCTGATGACCGGACAGACATCTCTACATACACGTCTCGAAAACGAACTTGCTGATTTTGTCCGGAAGGAGTCGGCATTTGTCCTCAATTTTGGTTATCAAGGTTTTATGTCTGTACTGGATACACTACTCGGTCGTCATGATGTAGCTGTATATGATTCTAACTGTCATGCTTGTCTCGTTGACGGACTCCGCCTCCATATGGGTAAGCGATTTGTCTATGAGCACAACGATATGGACAGTTTGGTGGCTTGTTTGGAAAAGGCTGAAAAGCTAGTAGAGCGTACCGGAGGAGGGATACTTGTGGTTACTGAAGGAGTCTTCGGCATGCGAGGGCACCAAGGCAAGTTGCGTGAGATCATTGCTTTAAAAGAAAGACATGCATTTCGATTGGTGGTAGATGATGCCCATGGATTCGGTACGATGGGTGCTACAGGAGCAGGAACCGGAGAAGAGCAAGGGGTTCAGGATGGTATTGATGTCTATCTAGCTACTTTTGCTAAGTCTATGGCGGGTATTGGAGCCTTTGTAGCAGCTGATGCCAAAGTGATCAAATTTCTCAAATACAATATGCGTTCACAAGTATTTGCCAAATCGCTCCCTATGCCTATAGTGCAGGGTAGCTTGAAGCGCTTAGAGATGCTCCGAACGATGCCCGAACTCAAAAATACACTATGGACTATAGCTCGTGCCCTACAAAAAGGACTTTCGGATGAAGGATTTGATATATCCAATACCAATACGGCGGTAACTCCTGTTATGCTTCAAGGTAGTGTGGATGAAGCGATGAAAATGGTCTTTGATCTGAGAGAAAACTATCATATCTTTTGTTCCATTGTCATCTATCCGGTGATACCCAAAGGCATGATTCTTCTCAGACTGATACCAACAGCGTCTCATACACTGCAAGATGTACAAGAAACTATTCAGGCTTTTAAGGCTGTACGCCAAAAACTGGCGAGCGGAGCATATGCAGAACAAACCACTTGAACTGTAGAGTAGTAGTGAAGAGCTCTAAAACCTTATCACGTTCTTTCTTTGTCCGTAAGGATACCGTCCAAATAGCCAAGGACTTGCTCGGTCAAGTAATACGTACTAGTATAGATGGAAAGATAACTAGCGGTATCATCGTAGAGACGGAAGCCTATTTGGCTCCGGAAGATCAAGCCAGTCATGCCAAAAATAATAGACGGACTGCGAGGACGACATCATTCTATAAAATGGGCGGTACGGCCTATGTCTATATCAGCTACGGAGTACATCATCTATTTAATGTTGTGACGGGTCCGGAAGATTATCCACATGCCATTTTGGTAAGAGCTATTGAACCTATGGAGGGATTGGATACGATGTATATTCGACGGAAGTCGCAGATCTACAATCGTACATTGACCGGAGGTCCCGGAAGGCTAAGTGTCGCCCTAGGGATTGATGTAAGATATGACGGTATAGATCTTTGTCATCCGGATAGCCCTATTAAGATAGTATGTCGAAAGCGGATACCACACCAAAATATTGTGGCTACTTCAAGAATCGGAATAGCTTCCGTTGGTGCGCCTTGGGCATCAGCAGCTTTGCGATTCTGTGTAGGTGACAGCAAATGGTTGAGTCGGTAGAGTACTCAAGGTAGTTTTTGCTATTTATTTTACCGGATTTGTAGTCCATGCTTCCGGTTTATGAGCGAACCATGGTTTGATTTTGGACCAAGTTGATTTAAAGAAAGGACTATTGCGATAGGAATCCAGCGCTTCGGTGGACTCCCAAAGGCTATATGTAAAAAACACATTGGGGTATCCGCTATCCTTTAGGAGGATGACATCTTTGCAGCCGGATTGGGACAATATCTGCTCCCGAATCCGTTGATAATGCTCTACAAAAGCATCTACGTATTCAAAACTAAAACTCATCTTAACGATTCGATAGATCATAATTCAGGCGGTTAATTTTCAAATTCTATTTGGACACTTTGTTCGTGCCCGAGGTCGAGTTCATCAACGGCACGGCCCATATTGACTGCTAGTTCTAACAGATCTACATCATTAAAGCGACAGACGACATCACCGATGGGGACGTCATGATAGTGTTGATGGATCTTACGGATAGGAGCCCCCACTTGGAAGTGAAGAGCGAAATTTCTACCGCGTCGGGTCTTTTCGAATTGATCTCGCTTGAGGTTGAGAAAAAGATTTCCGAAGTGGTCCACATGGATTACTGTCGCACTGATAAAATCCGGATTGATGATAGGGAGTAGTTTGAGTCGTTGGACAAATTCTTCACTGGAGATGGCTTCGCCAAAATCTTCAAAAGCTACTCCGCGGAGCATTTGTGCTGCAATGTTAGCCACACTCTCAAAAAGATCTTCGGTTTTTTGGAGACGTACTTTATAGATGGCATCCGGACTTTTGTCAAACATTATCGAAAATACTCCATTATTGGGGCCGATAAAATAATAGTCATCCTTGCGAAAAAAGATATAGTCTTCTTCTCTAAAGTCTGTACCATCTACAGAGATCACGTGTACGGTATTTGGAGGGAAGTCATAATAGCAGTTACCCAGAACGATAGCTCCGTGGTTGATATCATAAGGCTGTATCAGATGGGTGATATCGACAAGACGAGCCAAGGGATAATGCCGAATGAGGCATGCCTTCAGTCTGGCTACATAGTAGTCTTTGAGTCCGAAATCTGAAGTAATGGTGATGATGGCCACGAAAGCTGTATTTTATACCTTTATGACACAAATATAGTTATCAAATAAGAACTATTGGCTTACTAAATAGGTTTCTGTTTATATTTGCAGTATCCAAGACGCTAAAGAAAATAAAAATTTGAGCCAAATTGTATTGACATTTGATGGGATTGATCCTATCGAACTATTTGGGCAACGCGAGAATAAGCTCAATCTCGTACGTCAAGCTTTTCCGGATGTACTGATCACTTCAAGAGGAAATGCAATAAAGATATCCGGTGAGAAAAAAATGGCGCAGCAGGTCAAGTCCAAGATCGAGATGATGGCAAGACTATTGCGTAAGCAGGAACAACTTACATTACCTATGGTAGTTGATCTGGTCAATGGTGGTGAGCTATATAAGTTTCAGATGAATAATACCCATATCGGTACGATAGTACATGGACAGCACGGAAAGGCTATTAAAGCCCGAACGCGTAATCAAAAGCGTCTAGTCGAAGCTGTACAACTGGGTGATATCGTATTTGCGATAGGGCCTGCAGGTACTGGCAAGACATATACGGCAGTAGCACTAGCAACTGCTGCGCTAAAGAATCGCCAAGTAAAAAAAATCATACTCACCCGACCGGCTGTCGAAGCCGGAGAGAGTTTGGGTTTTCTACCTGGTGATCTCCAAGAAAAAGTAGATCCATACCTCAGACCACTTTATGATGCGCTGGACGATATGTTTCCCAAAGAAAAGCTCCAGCATCTCATCCAATCGCGAACAATTGAAGTGGCACCGCTCGCATTTATGCGAGGTCGTACATTAGATAATGCTTTCATTATTTTGGATGAAGCCCAGAACTGTACTACGACTCAGCTCAAAATGTTTTTGACTCGGCTGGGACCATCTGCCAAATGTATCATCACCGGTGATCTGTCTCAGATCGATCTACCGCGCAATCAGCGATCCGGCCTTTTTAAGGCACTAGACATACTCAAGGGGATACGGGGCATACATACCATTCGCTTCAATTCCGATGATGTAGTACGGCATACACTCGTCAAATCTATCATCATGGCCTATGATGAAGCAAGAGTGGACCGACAGCAAGAAGAAGAATAGTTTTTTGAAGGTATCTATCTTTTTTTTCCGGTAGTAGAGGATATGACGGTCAAAGACAATGGTAGAGTAGAAGTATGTAATAATAAGAAAAGTCAGCTCTTATGATCCGGAGCTGACTTTTCTGTATCCTTTCGATTACGGATATCTACTTTCGTAGGGCTTTGAGACCAAAGTCTGCCAAGTCATCCAAAATGCTTCCGTCACCGTCTTTGTCCAAGAATCGTTTAGCGATCTCCATCTGGAAGCTAGTGTTTTTAGGAGACTGCACCTGTCTGCCAAGTACTTGAGCTACATTTTGCGTGTTGATGACTCCTTGGCTTCTAGCCTTACCGAGTGCACCCATCACCATTGGTGCCAAAACAGGGAGCAACTTGCCTATGGCACTTGTATCCAAACCACTCGTCTTACTGAGTAGATCGATTACATTGTTTTGCTTGCCGCCTAGTATATGCTTAAGGATACCTGCGCCATTGGTAGTGCGAGGATTGGCAACTTTCTTTTTGCCCAAAACTAGACCTAGAGCGTCATCCAAGACACTACCGTCATGATCTAGATCTAGAGCTGAAATCAAACCATTTGCACCTTTTTGTGAGCTTGCATTTTTGGCTAGCCCTCCTAAAAGAGTCGATAAAGCACCTTGTGCAGCTACTTGGACTTGCTCTTTTTGAGCATTACCCCCAACCTGTTTTGCAAGATTTTCCAGAAGTCCGTCGGACATCTGACCTTGTAATAATTCTAATAAATCCATTGAAAAAAATTATGTGATTAAATAATAAATGTACAGCAAGTATAAGCTATAATCGGAACAAAGAGTTTCAAAAGCATACAAAAATGCTTATAATATTATAGGACTCTTATTTTTTTAAGCTATAATCTGCATGGCTATTATATCGTTTAAGTCCATATCTCCTAAGAGGGCTCGGTGATATTTTATTTTACTGTTGATATACATGGTCATACAGTGCATATCCAATATTTTATTTTGTTGGCATGAGCTTGTGGACAATGTATTCAGGTATATCAAAAAACAATCTGCTTCACGGATATGATCCATCAATATGCTTTAGCAAAAACAACTCGAGCCTTGCTCGGTTTTCCTGAGTATATACAAGTACCGGAGTCAGCTTGTGTATCTAGTGGAATGCAACGGATGGTTGCCTTAGTTTCTTCCTTGATTTTTAGTTCGGTTTCTTCCGTACCGTCCCAATGTGCCATCACGAATCCCCCGTCTTGGGCTATGAGCTGTTTAAATGTTTGGTAGTCATCTACTAGATGTGTATTTTTCTGCCTAAAGGCCAATGCCTTATCCAATAAATTTTTCTGGATACTCTCTAGGAGATGTTCTACATATTCGGCAACTCCGTTGAGAGGGATGGAGGATTTTTCTTTAGTATCTCTACGAGCGACTTCGATGGTACCGTTTTCAAGATCCCGTTTGCCCAATCCCAGTCGCACAGGAATACC
>JAJRUR010000120.1 GCA_024277695.1 Bacteroidota bacterium
AAGTAGGTAGAGCCGGAGGCTATACCTATATATTTGATACAAGCAAAGGTCAATTACTCTACGCTGAAGAAAGTGAAGATGTTACCGCACAAGTGATGAGCAAGTTGGGGAACTAGACCCATCGTGCTGCCTGCTATAGGTTAGGAGAGTCTTCAGAACAAACTTAAGTGCAATCCAACCGAATATGCTCTTCCTTGCATACGGTATCTCTCAAGTTCTTCGTACGGTGTATCCGTCAGATTTTGGATAGATAGATAAGCTGATTGGGCTTCTCCAAAGCTATAACTGATCCTGGCATTGTGTATCCAATATGCTCCGGGCTCGCTACCCGGGTAGATAAAAACTTCTTGGATGGCACTTCGGTATCGTGAATTGAAATGGAGACTTAATTTATTCCATTCTTTATGAAGATCAAAAAAAAAGCTATGCTTGATCTTGTATGCCAGCACATCATTGATCCGATCTGCAGATCGATCTTTTGCATCGAGAAAAGTGTATCCTGTTGAGATCCGAAAAGTCTTATTCTTTTGGTAGCTCAATTTTATTTCGCTGCCTTGCATGATGGCTCGCTTGAGATTGATCACTTTATAGACAAGTGATTGGTTTGGTGTAGCTATTTGTTGGTAAGAAATCAGATTATTGTACTTATTATAAAATAGTGCGAAATCCAAGAACCACTTTTTATGAATATTCCATTTGCTACCGAGCTCGATAGAAGCTGTCAGACGCTCTGCAACTAGATTCGGGTTGGGCAAAAAACGCAGTCCGCCTCCTTGTTCGAATTTGATAAAACGCTCTGCAATTGAAGGATTTCTATAAGCTTGACCCAGTAAGAATCTGGTCGAAAAATTATCAGTCCAGTGATAGATGGCCGAAAGTTTTGGACTGATATTCGTTTCTGAAAAATGATCGATGATCTTATAGTGATCTGCTCGGATACCTGCTGTGACAATCAACTGATCGGAAATACTCATTTCGTCTTGGATGTATGCAGCGAGATTATATGCTTGATGTTTGCCATAAAGTAGGGAGTCAGGCACTCCATTCGTCAGATCATACTGTATATCAATACCGCCTAGGAGATAGTGTCCATTTTCAAAGAAAAGATCAACTTGAGATATATTTCCCAATCTACGGCTCATGACAGTTTCAAGATCTACAATTTGGCTTGAGCCAATATTTACATTCGTCGAATCGTTATTTGGTTGGTCATTAAAAATATATTTTGAGTCGTTTTGATAAAAATAAAATCGCGAAGAATATTTGAGTTGTTTACTCGCTATGGCTTGATAAAAGATATCTACATTCGTCTCGAGTCTTTTTTGAGTATCGTCTTTTCGAAAATCCGCCACTTCATATGGAGCAAAAGCACTAAGCCACGAAGCCGGTGTATCGTTGTGGATCAGATTGATATTGGCAGATAACTGAATACTGCGCTGATTGTTTAAGTGATACTTAAACTTGCTGTAAGTATTAAATAAACTATAGGATGTTTTTTGACGATGCCCTGCATTGTTTTTGTACGCCACGTCAAACAGATAACTCCATCGCCCACTACGTCCACTCCTATCCAATGAAAGTGCATAGAAGTTTTTGAGACCGGTGTAATTACTAGATTCTGGCAGTGGTTGGTACATACCATAATCTACATGAAGTTTGGTACTGGGGACGACTTCCGGTGTTTTCGTGATGACTTGGATGACCCCTCCCATAGCACTAGACCCAAATAGAGAAGAATAGGCTCCCTTGACCACTTCGATGCGATCAATCGAATGAAGTGGTACGAGATTCCAAAGTGCACCTCCGGATTCCGGACTGATGGCAGGTCTTCCGTCTATCAATAAAAGTACGCGATTCCCAATACCTCCACCGGCTACTTCTGATGCTCCGCGAATAGAAACAGTTTGTACATTGGAGCCACTGGATCTGGTAACTGTGATCCCGTTGAGATTGTCCAAAGCTTGATCAAAAGTTCTTAGATTTTGGCGGAGTATATCCTCTGCCACAACTAATTCTGTACTTGCAGCTGCTAAACTTATATTTTGGGTTTTTTTGCTTGCTGTGACAAATATCTCTTGCGTCGAAAGCATCTTTGGCTTTATCTCAATTTCCAAATAGACGGATTGATCATCAACCAGACGGATGTTCTTGACTTCTGCGGATATGTATCCTAGATAATGTACGCTGATATGATATATACCCGGGCTGAGCTTATCAAAAACAAAACTACCATCCTCTTGGCTATACACAGCACGGGCAGAATCACCTAACTGAATATAGGCATAAGCCATCGGATCACCATAAGTGTGATCTGTAATGACTCCACGGATACTTAGTAATCCATCCGAGGATGGGCTGTGCTGAGCAGACACACTTTGAAGTATCCCCGAGATAAGAAGTGTGATTAGTGTTCTGAATAATCTGCTATCTAAACCATTCATTGACAAAATTAAAATCAGCCTTAAAATTGATTTCTTTTTCTTCTCCTTCGTTGATCTGGATAGACACAGGTGCAGGATAATCAAAAATAGTCATTACCTGTGGTCCGGCTTGGATCTTGATGACAATACCGTGACTGATCTCGTTGGGCTTTTCCCAATGAACACCCAAAGTAGCTGTTTTTTTTGTCGGATCTACAATGGTATTGTGACGAAAACCCAGGGCAAGTGCCGAATAACTACCGGCCTCAATTTCTAGTTCGTACGGATATACGTTTTGACCCGGTACGTAGTCCAAAATGATCGGATTTTGTGCATTGTATGGCGCTCCAAGGGCAAAAGTACCCCCCAATACTCCGGGACCAAAAAAGTCATCGGGGACTTCTCCCCAGCCTGATGGTGGGTCTAAACTAAACTCAGGGAAAATAGTGATTTCGACTACTCCGCTGTCTTGCCATGCTGCCCAAGTATCTACATTATCTATAGTGATATTACCATAAATTTTGGTCTTGGTTGGAGTGGTCTCTTTCTTGCACGATGTACATAGTAAGAAGGAAGATACTCCGACAATAAACAAAAATATTGTACTCCATTTGATTTGTAATGTCTTCATGTGGTTAACTTTTTAGCGAATGAATAAAGGTTATGAAAATAGTCGTATTCGTAATACGATCCGCCAAAACTACATAAGAATTATGTGCGCAATAGGTCTTCTGCCTAAAGATGACAGAAATATGACACTGGCTGATGTACACCAATGCTTTTTTTAGCTCGTAAACTATTAAGTAGGATAACGCATTTTAAGATCTAGTCCTTACTATCCGTACTAAATATCTGGGATACACCAAATACCACTAAGAGCAAGCATCCAATAAAAATCAGCAACAATTGACTGATAGGCATATACGAAAATACCAGTATCCGCGTCTTATCAATAAAAAGCATTAAAGCCATTACCGCAGCTATAGAAATCATTAAGCCCGATATCTTCTTAAAACCGGGAATTTGATCAAAATCCACATTCTTTTTGATCAAGAATAAGGTGGCGATCATCGAAACAATAGGGAGCAATTGTGTATATATATCTGCTTGGAGAAAATTTTCTTTACGAAGTACAACGAGATAAATAGTCAATGCTGCAGCAAATATGCCAGGAATACAACTCAAATAGACCAACACACAATATACACCGTTCCAAGGTCGCAAATGTCCCTCATCTTTGCCCAGTTGCCAAGCCAAAAATGCAGCTATCGGCACTAAAGTAAAATATAAAATCAGACCTATCGGATTGTCCGACAAGTAATTTAAAAATTCTCCTAATGTCATCGTTTTGTTTTTTTTGCTCCTGCAAAATAAGCATTTTTTTTTGCCAAATCCCAATAGGGACTCCCTGCAAAAAGTTATCTTCCTGATCACCGATTAAAAAACCCCAAGCTATGATCCACTCATACCCTGAGCATCATCCGAACAGGATCTTCCAATAATTCGATGACTTTGACTAAAAAGCTCACGGACGAGCTACCATCAATCACACGATGATCGTAGGAAAGTG
>JAJRUR010000121.1 GCA_024277695.1 Bacteroidota bacterium
GTTTATTATTTTGGTCGATAAAACAATTGTTTTTATCTAAATACTCCAACACGCTAGTATAGTAGATCTACTATTTTTAAATAAAATAACTTACATTCGAAGCCTTATCTTTGATATAATAAAATTATACTATGAAAAACACATTGCTTTACTTTGCTGTTCTTTTTGCATTTATGATCAGTTGTAAAACCACAGACAAAATAAAAACCACTATGAGCGAAACCGAAATCCCCTTAATTGACAGGGAAATATTTTTTGGCAATGCCGAAATATCTTCCGGTGATCTGAGTCCCGACGGATCCCATGTGGCCTTTCTCAAAGAGTACGAAGGCATAATGAATATATGGGTCAAATCCTTTGATGCAGACTTTGATGATGCTGTCCTTCTCACGAAAAGCAAGTCTCCGATACTTGGTTTTTTCTGGACAAGAGACAGTAAGTACATATTGTATGTCAATGATAATGACGGAGATGAAAACATGAACATCTTCAAAGTAAATCCTAAAGAGGCCACTAAAAACAAAATACCGGCATCCAAAAACCTAACAGCCTTGGACGAAGTGACCGCTCAAATCTATATGGTAAGTCGCAAGGATCCCAATATCATGATGATCGGTCTAAATGACCGAGACAAAGCTTGGCACGACCTCTATAAGTTGGAAATCGCTGAGGCAAAACTCACCAAGGTATTCGAGAATACAGACCGAATCACCGGATGGACCTTTGACTGGGACGAAAAAGCACGTTTTGCATCGAGGACGGACGAAAACGGATTTAGCCAGATACTGCGTGTCGATGAAGACGGTACTTTCCACAAAATTTACGAGACGAACCTTAAAGAATCAGCTTATGTAGCCGGATGGAATGAGGACAATTCTCTATGCTATCTCGTATCCAACAAAGGAGATGTCAACTTGACCGGCCTGTATATGATGGACCCAAATACAGGAGAGACAACACTTGTAGAGACAGATCCGGCAGGAAAAGTAGATTTTGGTGGTCTTTTTCTGGATCATAATACACGTAAAATCATCTCGACGTCTTATACTGAAAACAAAACACGAAGGTACTGGAGAGACAAGAAATTTCAGGCTGACTTTGAATATTTGGAGTCAAAATTTCCGGATAGAGAAATTGGTATTACCAGTATGACAAAAGATTATAATCAGTGGTTAGTAGCCCTCAGCGGAGACAAATATGCTACCGAGGTGTACTACTTTGATCGAAAGACTAAAGACCTCATTTACCAATATACTCCTAAACCAAAGCTCAAGGAGGTAGAACAGTATCTCGCATCGATGCAAGCTATAAGCTATCCCAGTAGTGACGGACTGATGATCCCGGGGTATCTTTCCCTACCTCGAGGCAATGCAGAAAAAAACCTTCCTTTGGTAGTACTGGTACATGGTGGTCCCAAAGGGCCACGCGACCATTGGGGATACCACCCATATGTGCAGTTTTTGACCAATCGAGGATATGCCGTCCTTCAACCCAATTTTAGAGCCTCCGGCGGGTACGGAAAAGCTTTCCTCAATGCAGGAGACAAACAATGGGGCAAGCTTATGCAAGATGATATCACCTGGGGTGTCAAGCACTTGATATCAAAAGGAATAGCAGACCCTGACCGCGTAGCCATCATGGGCGGAAGCTATGGAGGCTATGCAACCCTAGCCGGTATGGCTTTTACTCCCGATGTATATGCCTGTGGTGTAGATATCGTAGGACCGAGCAATCTATTTACCCTCTTGGAGTCCATTCCACCGTATTGGGAAGCCGGTAGAAAATGGCTCTACGAAATGGTTGGGGACCCGGATACCGAAGAGGGCGCTCGACTGCTTCGTGAAGCAAGTCCTTTATTCGCTGCTGATCAGATCAAAAAACCACTCATGATCATCCAAGGTGCCAATGACCCCAGAGTCAAAAAAGCAGAGTCTGACCAAATCGTCATCGCACTTCGCGACAAAAATCAGCCTGTCAGCTATCTGCTTGCCCATGATGAAGGACACGGATTTAGAAAACCTCTCAATCGCAAAGCTATGATGGCAGAGATCGAAAAGTTTTTAGCTCAACATATCCATGGTAGATACCAAGAAGACATACCCCAAGATGTACTAGAAACTTTGAAAAAACTACAAGTCGATATATCTACGGTAACTTATGCTCCCGAAGAAAAACTGCCTGCACTATCTGACCTATCCCAACTCAAGGCGATAGTAACCCCCGGCACCTATCAATATGAGATCCGTATCAAGTCTCAAGCCAAAGAAGATGTCATGGCAAAAACCCGTCAAATTATCCCAACCGAAAGCGGATGGAAAATAAAAGATATGGCTTCCGGCCCCATGGGAGATATGATGGATGAAGCCATCTACGATACGAGTATGAAAATCAAATCACGCACTGTAAAGCAAGGCGGTATGGAAATCCCTATAACTTATGATAATAATCAAGTATCGATGACTATGATGGGTAAGGAAATGCATATCAAAGCAGAAGGCGTCCTACTTTGCGAAGGTGCGGGATTGGCCAATGTCATAGCCGGACTCGGTCTAAAACCCGGAGATGCTACCTCTTTTTATATCGCAGAACTATCCAGTGGCAAAGCAAAGCAATTCAAAGTAGTGCGTAGAACGGATGAGCATGTCAACGGACGAGCAGTAGGAGCATATCACTTAGCTTATGTAGAAAATGAAAATGAAACGATTGATATTTTGGTTGATCAAAAAACGGGTAATCTTTTCAAATCAAAACGTGTTATGCCCACATTTGGAAATATCGAAATTACGGAGACACTTATAGAATGATCCTACGGACCCCTAAGCACAGCTTAGTAAGCATACTTTAGCCCTATCGATACAAAACCAAGCCGCCTACTCACTACATTAGACAAGAGTACACCGTCTAATCTGCTAAAATTTATATCGGCATTGCGTCCGATATTTAGAAAATCTTCTGCTCTAAATACTAAGCTGAATCTTTCGTTAAAGATATGGCGATACAGCTTAAAATCTAATCTATTGTAGCCGGCATTTTTTGTCTTTGATCTATACGACTGAAATACATATTTGAGAAAAATGTCCATATCCTTGTAACTGAATTCTACACCAAAATCCAGGTCTAAAGTGTAAAATTGATTCACTATACCAAATGAACTAAAAGTATTGAATACAAGTTGTGCTCCCGAATCAAAATGCAAATGCTTGAATCGCTTGTATTTCAACCTCAATTGATTTGATATCAAGATCAAATTTTGCTGAGTGTTACTCGCTTCATAAGCTACATTATTCTGCAAACGAGAATAAGAAGACTTAATTTTTAGTCTATATTTTTTATGCATAATCGGGCGCGCATGCGTAAAACCAAACCCATAGGATCTATCCAGACTTAGATCGGCTAGTTGTCTGATTATGATATTTTTTTCCACTCGGTTTCTTTCCGAAATACGACCTGAAGCATTCATATATTGGACCATCCCGAAAGTAAGACGCTCACTCTTGACATTAAAAGAGCCAAACATAAAATGCCCTTGTAGGGCATTAGAAGCAAATACATCCGGCCAAGCTTTGTTATCCACTACGAGCAAACTTTCAATATCAATCACACCTTGGGGAAACTCCGGAATATAAAGATCATTTTCTGCATTGATGTTCAAAATCAAAAATCGATTATTGGCTTTTGTTTTTCTTTCAAAATATAGGGATGGATACACCCAGTGGTCTTCAACATTCTGAAAACCTTTTAGCTCCAATAAAGCACTTTTATAGGACACTCCAAACTTTAACTTACTGATTCCCTTATTCAAACTTAGATATATGCCATTATCTATCACTCGTTTAAAAAACAAGCCAGTCTCATCTAAAATAAGAGAATTATAAAAATTGCTTTTTCTTGTATTGGTTCTTGACATATTACTCCAAAGGAGACTATATTCTTTATTGAAGCGATAACTAACTTCATTTCGAATATTCCATTCAGCATCATTATAATTAAATGCACTTAAATAATTTATGCTCAGTGTTTGCGACAAAAATGTTTCTAATATAGTTGGTGACTCGGTCCAAAGAATTGATCGGCTTTTATCTTGCATAAGCCCTGACCAAGAAACACTCCCCTCGTAAGAAATCCTATCGCTGATTCTATATCCCAGCAAAGCAGCCAGAACATTATTTCTGGATGTAATCTGACTATTTGCAGATTCGGTAATCTTATTTTCCGATAAATAATCCGCTTTATCTGCCGATAGGTTCGTCGAAATGTTATTTATAGAATTCAATCTTAGCCACATCCTATCAAGAGGCTTATACGTTACAGAAATATTGCCAAACCACAACAGCTGATTTATGTTACCGGATTGATTATACCCAACCCTAAAGTCATTAATTTCTTCCTCGTAGATAGATGTATCGGCCAAGTTTTCAACGCGTTGCTGAAGGAAAGAAGTGGCCTTAAGTTTAATTTTGGGAGCTCGATAGCTGGCATTTAAAATAGCTTGCCCTGACCTTCCGGAATTGCTTCTTTCTTGAGAAGATACTATGGCCGGGATCCCGGCAAGATTTTGGCTAGAACCAAGATAATCATCATAACTTTGTAATCTAAGATAATCTTGGACACCAAAATAGGTATCCTCTAATGTTGTATTGTATAATTTTAGATTGACCTTCAACTTATTAGTGATGTACAGTGACTTGAGTTGAGTGGAATTTCTACCTTGACTTCCTATCATAAATTGAGCAGACAAACCCACTACTTTATCATCTTTTGTCTTGACATTGAGGACTAATTCTGAAGCCTCATGCAGGCTATCCTGATACCACGGTCGATATCCGTCTATCACCTCTAACTGACTTAACTGACTAGGATGCATATCATCTAATACTGTAGTACGTGAAGCATTGAGATAATCATCGTCATTTAACAAAATTCTTTGGACCTGTCTTCCGTTAAAAATGACATTGTTTTCTTCATCTATATCCAAGCCCGGCATTCTAGTGATTACTTGGCGCAAACTATGAGTAGATCTGTCCGCATAATAATCTACTTCGTACATAACAGTATCCCCCTTTATATAAATTCCATTTTTGCTTACTGCTACTTCGATCTGATCCAAATCAAAAATTTGTGGGGATAAATATATTTTCTTATTGGTGATCTGCTCTTCAGAACACGCGATACTATCAACTATAGGTGCATAAGACAAATGCTTAGCCATAAGCCTATATTCTCCAATAGGTACTCGCAAATAACATTGTCCTTCTTTGTTACTTATACAATAATCGGCAGAAAATTCAGAACTTCCTCTATACAAGTTTACTAGTGTACCGGATACAAATGTAGAATCTACTGCGTCATATAAATAAACATTTATTTCACAGTCTTGACCAAACAAGTCCGATATCCAACTAGTAAAAAAAAATAGCAAAAAAAATAAAAACAGAGATAAAAGATCAGTAATACTGCTCATCTCATTTTTTAATTCTATGACAAAACTCTTGAATCTCAAGTGTCTTTTTTTTATTTTTCCATAAAACAGAAATCTCTTGTAAAGTTTCTGCTGACTGATTATAGGATGTCAAGATAAATCTTTTATTATTATTCAGACTCACTTCTACTATCAAACCCGGCAGGCCACCTAAATATAATGGTCCGTCCGATATAGGTATTTCGGTAGTAAACCATGCATCAACTTGATCAAAACAATTAGCGTATGTAGCTCGTTGACATTTCAATCCTACAATATATCTAACTTCATTATGAAGTGTCCAGTTTATATTTCTGACATTTCCCAATAAGAAGAAATCTTCAAAATCTTTAGTTTTTTTATACTGAAACTCACCTGAAACCAAGTCCTTAAATACCTTATCCTCCCTCATCTCATTGTATAAGGTTATAGAACCTCCGTCAAGATCCACCGGAGCAACTTCTTCATCATCCTTTAGTACAAACAGAGATTGACCCTCCTCATAATACAATGTAAAATACTCTCGATAGTTCTGTTTCAGCTCACTAATCTTTTTTAGTATCTCTCCATTATATAGTTCTTTTGACTTAAGGGCTTCCTTTTGCCGTGCAGCCTTTTCCACTGTAGTGACATGCATAAACTCGTACTCAAATGTCCACGATTGAGCTTGTCCAGCTACCACTGAATAAAAATAGAGAGATAAAACAAATATCCCTCTACTCCATACTCTTAACACTTGATGACCACACTTAGCACTCACTCCCCCTCTACGAAATGCACCTTCGTGGCTACTTTGGAAAATTTGTCGAACATAGCCGTCACACCGCAATAACGCTCTATAGACAGATCTACACATTTTTGAAGTTTATCTTTTTTAAGATTAGTACCGTAAAAGTAATAATGTACCGTGACATGATCATAATACTTGGGATGTTCTTCGGTGAGTGAAGCCTCGACTTCTATCCTAAAACTGTCCGGTTCGGCACGCATCTTTTTGAACAGAGAGGCTACATCCATCGCCGTGCATCCGGCGAGTGATGAGAGCATAAGAGCCTTTGGTCGCATACCCTTGGGCGATCCATCTTCATGAAGGTCTGCCGTCAAGACAAACTGCCCTCCCGACTGAGATACGACGAAGGTCATTCCGGATGACCATTCTAAATCTATTTTATTTTTCATAAGACAAATGTATGGATTTGATGACCAAAAAGCAGAAGATTGGATTCAAATAATTCATTTATATGGGCAAAAGACTACTCTACTACAGCGAGTCGATTACTCCCCGTAAACGCTCCTCAACGGATTGGGCTATATGGTGCAAGTCCGGATTGTCTATCGCCATCATAGATGCCATAGGGCGCACTGCAGCTACTTCTACTCCATGATCCACTTTTCGGACTACCACATTGCAAGGAAGCATCAAACCGATCCAAGGCTCAGCCGTCACAGCAGCAAAAGCACTCGAAGGATGGCAAGCTCCCAGTATTATATAGTCGTCCATATCCTTATCAAGCTTTTTCTTTATGGTAGCTTTCATGTCTATTTGTGTCAACACGCCAAAACCTGCAGCTGACAGTTGGTCCGTAACCTGCTGTACCGCCTCATCAAAACTTGATGCTATTCTTTTTGAGATATAATATTGCATAAGATGTATTTTTTTTAATAATTAACTGATATAATAATTGACCAATTTGCGCATCATTACGAATTGGATAGTACAAAGTAATATCATAAAGTGTTATCAAAGTGTGATCTAGGTTACAAAATGTACTGATACTGGGCTCGTAATCCTTGACAAAACCCTTCAACTGCGTCTGCAGTATCAAAAAATTATGAAGTGGTATCCTGTATAAAATTACTCAAGTTTTGGTAGTTAAAATCAATGGATTGAGGTCAAATAAATACACTTTCTTAAAAATAGCTTATGGACTGCACTGAAAAGTATTTATTTGAGTGGATAGCTTGATAGAAACGGTAAACAAGTCGCACCTACGGCGCTACAACAATATTTGTTCCTACAGTGCTACTACAAACCGTCTGCTCCTCCGGAACAGATGACAAAATAGCTTAATGCAGCTAAAGCCCCAGCGGGGCGACCTGTTTGTAACCCCAACGGAACGACCTGTATGCAGCCCCAGCGGGGCGACCTGTTTGTAACCCCAGCGGGGCGACCTGTA
>JAJRUR010000122.1 GCA_024277695.1 Bacteroidota bacterium
GGGAAAGGTTTTCCACCTAGTCTCTACGGTATGCACCAAGGGCATCTCCAAAACAAAAACCATAGCTCCATTGATCGCAAAAAAGTATCCGACAGCAGCCTCTGACCATCCAATGACTTCCTTGAGGTACAAAGGTAAGGTAAAGAGCAACTGAAAAAACGATATCAGCATAAGGATACTACAACATAGTAACATCATAAAAGCACCATCTTTCCAAATCAACGTACCGGCTATGTCTGTCTGCTCCTTGGACTTTTTGGCCATTGGCACAAAACGCTTTAGCAAAGACAACTGACGAGCCAAGAATATGGATGCTAGCAGACAAGTGGTTCCATCAATGATAAATATCCATCTAAAATCAGACCAAGCTATCAACAAACCTCCGATAGCCGGCCCGATCGCAAAACCCAGATTAAATGCCATACGCATCAGCGAAATTCCACGTGTCCGATTGCTATCGTCCGAGATCAAAGAAACGGATGTCATCACTGCCGGTCTCAAAATATCGGCAAGAAAAGCTGTCAGAAAAAGCCCGATAGTAAAGATATAAAAGCCCGTCAAGAACTGAAGGCTGATATATGCTATCCCGGAACTGAGCAGGCTGAACATCATCACGCGATACACACCATATCGATCAACAAGCCATCCACCCAATAAAGCACCCAAAAGTCCGCCAATGCCAAAAAAACCAAGAGAGATACCGGATTGGGACTTAGTCCAGCCGAGTTCTTGTGTCGTGTAGAGCGTCAAAAAAGGCAAAAGCAATGTGCCTAACCTATTGATAAACATCATCAGCCCCAAAGACCAAATCGCAGGACGCAAGCCACTAAAAGATTCTTTATAATATCGTACTATTCGTATCAAAATAGACAGTTATCGAACTACCGGAAGGATGTGTTTTTAATAATTGGCTGCAAGCTATGGATTATTATCGGACTGAAGCGCATAAGCCCACCCCGCCATGTATATTGACGTATCCAACGAATACAAAAAACCAGATAAAAAATACGCTTAGAATGCTCTGGTCTTATAACTCGAAAGCGTGGGACTGTGTAATCATTTTTCTTTACGTTCTAGATTAAGAAAGATAGAAAATATATGAGATACATTGACATCAGATACATCGCCGATATCCGTCAGGGCATAGTCCAGCTGAAAATCACCCAAACTCAATCCAATACCAAAAGTCGGTTGGAACTCCCAAGTCTTGACATCCGGGTTAGCTAGATTTTTGACTTGTTGGAACTTACCTACACCTGCTCGGATCTGTACGATTTTTCTAAATGCGAGTTCTAAGCCCAAACTAGGTGACATACTCACCGGATCAGCAGACACGAGGACATTGCGCCGGCCATCCGTGGTAAAATCCAGATTTATTTCGGTTATCAGACGATAATCTCTACCGATTTTGGACTTTCTTGCATAGCCCAATATAATCCGCGGCTTAGTAATCTCGCTGGAACTCACCGGAATAACATTTCCTGTCTGAGTAAACACTTCCTTTTCGCGTTCGGTAAGAGAGAATGACCAGGCATTGAATGTCGTAGTAATGTCACGACCTACGATAGCCAGATTCCACTTTTCTGTTCGGTAGCTCAGCCCAAGGTCTGCCCCAAAGCCCCAAGCCTTACCGAAAGATCCTACGCTGCGATGAATGATCTTGGTCGTCCCTCCTATATACCAGTGCCCGTTGACCCCGATGCGTTGCGCATACGAAAGCAACATAGCATAGTCAGCCGCCGAAAATTCCGAGACCTCATCATACTGTATCTCTCCTTCAGGACTGATCAGATTGATCGTATAGGGGATCTCGTCGATGCCAAATCGAATCAAAGAAATACTGCCAAAAGACTCTTTGATCGGGTTGAGAGCTTTGCCTACGGATAGGTAGTCAAACTTGGCGATTCCTGCAAACCATTCTGCATGCATCGCCCCGACCTGCAAAGGAGTTTGGACAAAAGATAAGGCACTCGGATTCCAATATCCTGCAGAAATATCGGACACCGAAGCTATAACCGAATTGGACATACCTTGGGCGCGGGCACTTACTCCTACATTCAAAAATTCATTGACATATTTTTGGCTATAGCCAATAAAAATAGTTGTCAAAAATATCCAAGCTATTAATATGTATCTTTTAACCATATGCTATTTTTTTTTGGTATCGCAATTTAAAAAAATTTTTTAAGCCGAAGCCTCAGATCAATGCGAGCTATTTGTATGTCAAAGCCTCCATCATCTAACATCGCACACACCAAATAAATAAATTTTATTATAAGATGGATTTGAATCCTTTCGAAAGAATTATATTTACTCCATAAATTTTAAACGACAAAATGACCCAAATCATATATAGTCTCAAGGCAAATATCCTTACGGCGAGTATTTGTCTTCTTGTGATAGCTGTCGTGCTCTCGTCTTGCAGAGAGGATAAAGTGCCCTATCCTCTGGACAAGCTAGCCCAATCAGAGCGTGCAATGGCATCAACCGCTCATCCTTTGGCATCAGACGCAGGTATCCGAATGATCCGTTTAGGTGGCAATGCCATAGATGCAGCCGTAGCGATCCATTTTGCCTTAGCAGTAGTATATCCGCGTGCCGGCAATATAGGTGGGGGTGGATTTA
>JAJRUR010000123.1 GCA_024277695.1 Bacteroidota bacterium
CTTCTCGATGAAGTACTCCTGAATTCATAGCTAATTATTTTTGTAAATATCGAACTGAATAATAGTTGCTTAATTTTAAGCGTCTAAATATATCATTTTTGCTCATCTAATGGTAATATCCAACAAATTTTGACATACTTTTTACTAAGTTGCACCAAATATATTATTTTAAATACACCATAAATCTTACAAAACATCTAAATAAATTAGTGATAAAATTGTATATTTGGATAAATCTAATATTTTTAGTATATTGTACCGCCTTCAAATAATCAATTTCTATCACAAAAATTCTACACCATGTTTCCTACAAATTTTTACATGTACCTAATCGCTGCCCTCATCCCACTCATCGTCGGGGCTATCTACTATCACCCCAAGCTCGTAGGCAATGCTTGGATGAAAGCTAACGGATTTACAGAAGAAACCCTCAAAAAAGGAAATATGGCTGTCATATTTGGACTCGCTTATCTGTTTTCTTTTTTCTTGGCCATGTCTATAGCAGGCTTGGCTATTCATCAGATAGCTGTAGGTCAGATGATGATGCCGGATGTCATGCATTCAGGTAGTGATGTACAGAACCAATATAACGCACTGATGGACCAGTATGGTCAAAATTTTCGAAGTTTCAAACACGGTGCTCTACACGGATTTCTAGCTTCTATATTTTTTGTCCTCCCACTATTAGGGATTTCGGCTCTCTTCGAACGTAGAGGCTGGAAATATATACTGATCCATTGGGGATATTGGGCGATTACACTTACTTTGATGGGCGGACTATTGTGCAAAACTCTGCAATGGGCTCCGCTGGGCTAATTATCGTTGTGCATCCAAACTGTACCGTAATCCTCGATAGGACTTGAGTACTACCTTGACCTTGCCGATCGATATATCCGATTCTATCATCAAGGGGAGTTTATTACGATCATCTGTAACCCAAATCGTCATATGGTCACCCTTCTTAAACACGCTGCTATGGAGCAACTCCGGATGAAATAACTTGGTTTTGAAGCGGCCTTGACCATGTATTTTCTTATCGGGGTCTCTCCCCGCATAGCTTATCTTGACTTCATAACTCTTTCTGTTCAGGTAGATTTTGAGCGGAAAGAACTCTCCTAACTGCATACGATCTACCTCAAGATTGCGCGTGTAGTACATGACCGAAAGTATATCATGATGGCACGAGGCTAGAGATATCTCTCGCTCATTGGTACTGAACTTGCTTCTCCCCCAAATACTTTTGGCCAGCTTCCTCTCCTGATCAAAGTAAACTTTTTCATAGCGTTGGTACCTACCTTCGTTTACATCTCGGATAGCCATCTCTGGAAGCAAAGTCGATTTGTCGATAACGGACTTATAATAGTCCTTAACTCTAAAAAACCAATTATATGACGCATATGTCCTCCCGAATGCCTCCGCTATATAGACATCC
This sequence comes from Bacteroidota bacterium, assembly GCA_024277695.1. Classification (GTDB taxonomy): domain Bacteria; phylum Bacteroidota; class Bacteroidia; order Chitinophagales; family Saprospiraceae; genus JAJRUR01. Next base: position 1,433 of record JAJRUR010000123.1, read on the forward strand.
GAAGAATCGCGTATCCTAAACCTTACTTCTCCGGCCGGTATCCAGATAAACTTTAGATTGTAATAGATTTTGTACACAATCTCCTCTCCGGCATCAAAGACCTTGTTCTCTCCCTCACACCAATCTATCTCAAGCGGTTGAACCTTCTCCTCCTCAACCATCGACTGAGCTAATACACAACAAACCAAAAAAAACGAAAATAGTATGCATAGCATCTTCATAATCCTAGCTATTTTGATTGGTCAAAACCCAAACTCTTCAATATGTTGACATTCAAGATAAAAAAATATCCAACCAAAGCAGGTATGAGGATATTCAGTACCCAAATCATATAACTTGCAGGCAAAACCACCGAAGAAGATACCGCCAGTTGTTTCCATACAAATATCGCTATCTCTCCTCTAGCCAAAATACCTAAAAAAGGAGGTAAGGGGATACTGCCTTGCACCAAAAAAATCGTCCCAATAGCGCTCAAAAAAAGCCACCAGTCTTGAGCCGGCACTCCAAAATAACACAGTACTAGAGCATACTGCAGCGTATATACACTATAGCGCAATAGCGAGTACATAAGCATCTGCAGTAAGAGTAGCTGAGATACCCTCCCAAATCCCAATAATTTCCCTACCCATCTCCTTTTGGACAAACCCAATCGCCTAGCCAGTTGATATAACCAATTAAGATTAAAATAAAATAATATAATAATAAGGCCTAGCCCGATTATCAAAAACCACAATAAGCCTCTCTCTAAAATCCAGACAGGTTGTGTCCGATGAACATAGTACATCATGCCCAGCATCCCAACAATCAAACTAATGATATTCTGGGCTAAGCTACAGACAAATGTCGACTGCAAAGCATAATAATTGTGCTTGGCAGCAACAAAAAATAAACGCCCACCATATTCACCCACACGCGATGGCGTAAAAACTCCCAAACTCAATCCCGCTAGTACTGAACGCACACTTGTACTCCAGCCCATAGGGACATGTTGTCGCATATATAAACGCCATTTAGCAGATTCCAAAAACCAATTCAATGGTAGTAATCCTGTCGCCACTACCAGATACCCAATCCTTCCGGACAAAATCTCCGTTGGTACACTCCAAACCCCTCGCCACGACAGATGATAATAAATGGCTATACCCATGGCCAGTCCAATCAGGATCTTTAATCCAGCATTGGTCCTATTAGATGACAACTGTTTGGACTTGAGCATAAATCGTGCTTTAGTCAGCGAAGATAAAGATTAGTTAGTCATCTAGATCTAAGCAAATGCACCCTGCAAAAATCAAAGCATTGTTAATTTAGGCTAAATTCTACACTTTATACTTTTCTATAATATGTTTAGCATAGCCATTAGCCTCATATAACACTTCATATAATTGATTTTGATAATATTAATCAAAAAAACTCCTACCTTTACCGTTCTATGGCTCAAAGCAGAATTATAGGAATAGATCCGGGAACTAATATTTTTGGCTATGGTATCATAGAAGTCAATCATCGTGAAGCGAGTCTCATCGATCTAGGTGTCGTCAAGATTATGTCCTTAAAAGATCCCTACGAAAAGCTTCGAGAAATTTACCATACCGTGCAGGACCTGGTTGAGCGATTTGACCCCCAGCATCTAGCTATTGAGGCACCCTTTTATGGTAAGAATGTCCAGTCCATGCTCAAGCTTGGACGTGCTCAAGGCGTAACCATGGCAGCAGCTATTACTATGAATGTACCGATCACCGAATATGCCCCTAAAAAAATAAAACAGTCCATCACCGGCAATGGGAATGCTTCTAAAGAACAAGTTGCCGCTATGCTAGCACAAATATTTAGAACCAAACTCGAACAAAACTTTTTGGATGCCACCGATGCTCTAGCTACGGCTCTTTGCCATCACTATCAGCGTTTTTCCTTAGGATCTAAGTCATCCTCTTGGAAAGACTTTGCCAAAAATAACCAAAACAGGATCATCCGTTGAGACGATCGTAGGCCATTCTCAGTTCTGTAGATAGCTGCTCAATCTCCTCAAATGATATCTCTATCCTGTGTCGTATATCTACCTCGTTTTCTTGCTGAAACGGGATCAAGTGGATATGTGCGTGGGGCACTTCAGTACCGATGACTAGCATAGCCACTCGTTTACACTCCACTACAGATTCTATCGCATGGACTACTTTTTTGCTCATAGACATCATGTCAGCAAGCAAATCATCCGGCACATCAAATAGATAATCAATTTGTA
>JAJRUR010000124.1 GCA_024277695.1 Bacteroidota bacterium
AAATAGGGCTCTAACTTACGCGCTTGATCTACTAAAGTCCTCTCCCATTGATCTAGAGGATTATATACCGGTATGATGATATCGAGTCGTGGCTGTTTCAAGCATACAAAAGTAGTGATTCAGCGGATAATATGGAGCTACTACATCAAATATTACTTTGCATCTCAGAAATGCAGCAAAAAATGAACAACATTGTTTTTGGTTCAACTATGCACATGCCGGGACAAGGATAGATTATTTTATGTGCAACCAATGATTATTTTTCCACATCAAACTATCTGCAACCTTATAGTAAATATCTGTTTGGGCTTTTTGCAAAAAGATATTCCGAACCGGATGATTTTTTGTTTCAAATCGATGACGTAATACAGAAGCCGTAGGATACTTTTTTAGATCAATAAAATAGGAGATTCTTCTCCAGTTGTGTACATAATCATAGCTGCTGTGATGAGCAAAGTGGTATTTTGCGAGTTCAGTCCCTTTGTTATCCAAGATTTGGATCAAAGGATATGGTCCTCCCTCGGTATATTTGGATATATTGTACCAGGCAGAGAATACGATGGGCTTGTGCTTGAAGTTGGAGAGAGAAATATCAAAAGCAGCATCCCCTTTTTTGATATGTTCTTGGCGCAAAGGCTTTGGGCTGCCTTTTGTGTCGGGAGCGATATAAAACAAAAAGTCATCGCAATGTTCAGCGTAGAAAGCTCCACAGGTCTTGAGCGTATCGATCGAATGCATAAGACCCGTCATATCGAATCGCTTATGATCAAAAGCCGACAAGGGAAGACTATATAGTCGTACTTCTTCGAACTCTCCCAAGTAGATACCCTTTTGTGTGATGCGTTGATTGAAGCGGGTAGCTTTTTGTTTGGCATCGAGCAATAGTATGGGACGGGGATCCATGTCGTCAAGGCGTTCTTTTTTGATAAGAGGATCAGCGAGCAATTGAGATAGATTGCAGGCTTGACGCAGAGAGGTTCGGGATAGGGCTAAACCGATGGTTGGCAGCCCAAGATGGAGCCGACACATATAAGGATAATTCATAAACCATTCTCCTTCGGCCTCTCCTTTGATTTTTTCTGAACCGATATTGGTTAGTGGAAAACTGAGCGTAGCCTGAAAATCACTTGGGTGCATACCCTGTTTTTCGAGTATATCGAGCAAGCGCGGCTGCTTCATAAATACCGGCGAATCATACCCTTTGCGCAGTATCTTGAGCTCAGAAGCCATATTGGCCCGGCCCTCCATACTCCATATCCCAAAAGACAATACTGTGAGTCCGTAAGCTAGCACTATCTTACCGCTAAGGAGCATAGCCTGCACTTTATGATAGAACCATGTCATCGTAACGATCGATAGCGCCACGTAAGTCATCCAAGAGAGTCGTGCCAATACCCTAAACTGGTCCAAGGGAGTTTGCAGATCCGGAAAAACACTTCTTTGTAGGTCATTTACTATCCCGAGCGAATATATCCAACACCAGATTGCAGGCCAAAATATATAGAGCATTACCCTTTTGGAAATAAATAATTTTTTTTTGTTTTTTCTAAATAAATTGATCACAAACAATACCAAACTCACGAGCCCAAAAAGTACATTGTGGACACCCAAATAGTTTTTTTTCTCTCCGTCGGGCTCATATTGAGTTCGAGAGAGTTTTTTGATAATACTATGCATACGTCCGTAATTGGGATAGAATGTACCCTCAAAATTGCTGTTATATATTCCCAGACCTGTAGATTTTGTGGCGCGATCCTTTCCGGCGTCCAAAAACTTAATAGTACTATAGGCTCCGGCAGCTCCCAAGAATAATGGAATACTAAAAAATAAAAATATTTTATGCTCTTTTTTTATTAAGGAAATAAGTAAAATAAAACCTCCAAATACTAAAAATAAAAATAAAAAATATATGTGCACAAAAGTGCTAAAGAATACCAGCAAAAATAAATATACACTATTTTTTTTGGACTTTCGATCTAGAAATATATGGATTGAAAACAAAAAAAATAAAGCGATCAGTATAATGAACGAAAGACTGGGATGAGGTGACATGCGATGGAACTGTGGACTGAGCAATAGGATACCCAATGCCGATAATATCGAAAACAGAGGAAATACTTTTAGTCGAACAAATACTAAAAACAATACATAAGCCGCCACTACCCATTGGACAAATACCAGCGCATAAAAAATCATATGCTCATATCCCAAAAGTGATACAATGTGATCATTGATCCATTTAAATAATACAGCAAAAATCGGAATATTGTCTGTAAAAGAAATAAATTCTCCGTAAGGATAATTCAGTCCACTGATATATAAGCCACTACCATTGCGTATATACTCGACGAAGCAAAAAAGGTTTTTCATCCCGTCACCGGATAGTGTCCAAGGTTTGGCAAAATCTGTCAAAGTATATTTTTGTAAGACTACTGCATAGAATATCCAAGGGACGAGCAAGGCGGCGATATGCCATCCGGGATGTATCCTATGTTGAGAGATTGACTTTTCCACGCTTACGATTTTAGGAGCTCTCCATAAATAGATCGGTAAACTGAAAACGACTTCCGTCAAATAAGCCCAAGTCACTCAATTTGAGAGACGGAATGACCAAAAGTGCCATAAAGGACAAGCTCATAAAAGGTGCTTTGAGGGTAGATCCCAATGTTTTTTTGGCATATTGATCGATGAGGGCATAGAGCCTTCCGGTTTCCTCTCCGGATGCCAAACTCATCAATCCCGCCATCGGCAGGGGCAGACTTTTGATCGATCTGCCGTCGGTGGCATTGATCCCTCCTTTGGTTTTTATGATTTCGTTGATGGCCTTGAGTATCGAGGCTTCATCTACTCCTACCGCTATGATATTGTGCGAATCATGAGCTACGGTAGAGGCAATGGCACCGCGCTTCAAACCAAAGCCTTGAATAAAGGCTACGGCCGGCACTGCCTTTTTGTATCTATTGACTACGACGAGTTGGAGGATGTCTCGATCCGGATCAGAGACGACAAAACCCTGGTGGATTTTGGCCTTAGCCAAGCACTGCTCCGTGATCAATTCTCCATCGAGTACTTTGATGACTTGTATGGTATCGGTTTTGGCTTTGAGCCTGATAGCGTCCGGATGGAGTTGCTCGATTTCAAAATGATTGATCGGTTCGGCTTTTGTGGTTTCAAAGAGTGCTACTCCTTCCTTAGCTACACACTCTCCATCGATATAGACTTCCGGCTGCTCGAATTGAGTCAGATCTCGACTGATGATAAAATCTGCCGGATCACCCACCCTGAGGAGTCCCAGGTTCATGCCATAGTGTTGGACAGGATGGAGGCTAGCAGCGCGCAATACATCAAATAGATCATACCCCTTTTCGATTGCTCGACGCACCAGTAGGTTGATGTGTCCCTCCATCAGATCATCGGGATGTTTGTCGTCCGAACAAAACATAATCTTGTCCGGACAGTAAGCCATCAAGTCGATCAAGGCTTCAAAATTTTTGGCTGCACTCCCCTCGCGAATGAGGATCTTCATCCCATGATCGGCTTTCCACTTAGCCTCTTCATATCGAAAGCATTCATGGTCTGTACTGATTCCGGCTTGGATATATCGTATCGCTTCATCTCCGGTGACTCCGGGTGCATGCCCATCAACGGGCTTTCCGTATTTTTTGGCTATAGCCAATTTTTTGATTACCTCAGGATCAGATTGAAGTACCCCGGGATAGTTCATCATTTCGGACAAATACGCCAAATTGTATTTTTCGAATAGATAGGAAATATCCTCGGCTGTCAGTTCCGCTCCGGCAGTTTCGTAACTCGTCGCCGGCACACAGGACGGTACACCAAAATAAAATTTGAGCGGCGAAAGCTCAGCATTTCGGATCATAAACTCTACGCCGACCAAGCCCAAAACATTGGCGATTTCATGCGGATCAGAGATAGTAGCCACCGTGCCATGGCATACGGCCATCTTCGCAAATTCGGTCGGTACGAGCATAGAACTCTCAATATGTATATGCGCATCAACAAATCCGGGCAAAATGTATAGCGGTGGTGCATCCGAACAACTCGTAATACTTTGGATCCGCCCGTTTACCACCTTAATCTCGGCAGGATAGATTTTTTTTTGATGCAGATCTACTAAATTTCCTCTAAAAACTTTTGCCTTCATAAAGTATAAAATGGTGCAAAGAATACAGTTGCAGTTTTGCCGCATAATCACAAGAATATGCACAGGTGGTTTTCATAGCGACAGACGGTAAAAGTACACAATGGCAGATGAGGAAAGAAAAAAAACCGATCCTATTTTTAAAATATCCAATAGGGAGCAATACATTTTGTATCAAACTCCCGACAATGACCTACAATCTAAAGCGTACTATG
>JAJRUR010000125.1 GCA_024277695.1 Bacteroidota bacterium
GAGTTGGAGTATTCTTAATCTATTATGGCTCGCAAGAATCACAAATACCACTTACAAGCAGTTGATTAGACTCTGCCTCATAGTCTTTGGGGAGCTGCACTGCCGGTATCTGTATTTGATCCAAGCAAAGCGTTCTGTGGCATTGTGTACAATAAAAGTGTACATGATCATCCAAGTGCTTTGTAGAACTGCACCCTTCTGAGCATAGCGCATACATAAGCTGATCAGCACTACGGATACTATGAATAACTCCCAGAGCTTCAAAAATTTTTAGATTTCGATACAAGGTGATTCGATCTAAGTTGGGCAAATTCTTGTCTATATCTCGAGTAGATAAGGCTTCTTTAGTACTTAAAAATAAGTCGAGGATATCTTGGCGTACTTTTGTATGCCGCAGATCAAATTGGGTGAGTATGTCATCCGAAGTCATCATAAGTGCTACATAATTAGCTTTTGCAAACTTACAAAACTTCGTCGTATTGTTTTAGGATTTGGGTCTATCCCTCCATCAGAACCGGTTCAAGAAAGCTAGTAGATCACGATAAAGGAGTAGTCCGTAGGATGAAGGTGTTGATGGTCGAAAGTGGGATTTTTTTTGGCGTTACGTATTTTGCATAAATACTTGAGCTTTAAAATATTTCTTTATATATATATTATTGAATATTATGACTTTAAAAACACATTAAAATTATGACATATATATTTTCATTCATTTTATCCAAAGTATTTTCTAAGCATTGATTACCGGATTGTTGAGTTAAGGTTTAGCAAGTATCCAATTATTAGAGTTATGAAGTACTGTTAGACAGACGAAAGCTTATCTTTATCCAAAAATTATTTTCCATGGCAAAACAAACCGACATATCTACGCTGGGCGAATTTGGCTTGATCGACCACCTCACGAAGGAGTTTGTAGTACGGCGACCTTCCACGATCAAAGGCATCGGTGATGATGCGGCTGTTCTGAATTATCCCAAGCAACAGATTGTACTCACTACGGATATGATGGTAGAGCATATCCACTTTGACCTGAGTTATACACCACTCAAGCACTTGGGCTACAAAGCGGTCATTTCCAATCTCTCGGACATTTGTGCGATGAATGCCATACCAAAGCAGATAACCGTATCACTGGCTATCAGCAATAGATTTTCGATTGAGGCGCTCGAAGAGTTGTACTCAGGTATCCAACTGGCTTGTACCAATTATAAAGTGGATCTGGTAGGAGGGGACACGACTTCATCAGACAAAGGGCTGATTATTAGTATCACGGCTATTGGTTCTGCACAAAAGGATATGCTGGTCTATCGATCCGGTGCCCAAGTCGGCGACATAATATGTGTCACCGGAGACCTAGGGTCGGCATATTTAGGATTGCAATTGCTAGAACGCGAAAAGCAAGTATTTCTTTCTGACCCCAACATGCGTCCACAACTATCCCAACATGATTTTGTACTTATGCGTCAGCTCAAACCTGAAGCACGACTAGACGTCATAGATATTTTTAGAGAGTCCAAACTGCTACCTAGCTCTATGATCGACATATCAGATGGGTTGGCATCAGAATTATTTCATATTTGCACCCGGTCCGGAACGGGAGCCTATATCGAAGAGGACAAGCTACCGATCGTTCAGCAGGCAGAGTTGCTCGCATTCGAATTTGGACTGGACCCTACGGTATGTGCACTCAATGGAGGGGAGGATTATGAGCTGCTCTTCACCATTGCGCCAACCGAAATAGATAAGATTAAACTCATCCCGACCATTTCGATATTGGGGGCGATTACCGAAGCATCCCAAGGTATAAATCTACACAGCAAGTCCGGCAGAATCCATCCGTTAAAAGCTCAAGGATGGCAACATTTTAGTCCGGCCCAATAAAACAACATCATCATGGCAAAAAAAAGATACAGCCGCACAGCATCCATAAAAAACCTGGCATCTTATCTCGGCATCTCTTATCAAGACCAAAACGATAGTCTGGTCAAACTGTTGAATGACTTTAAATTATTTTCGGTAGGATATAATAAAAAGATATACAACCAACTGCACTTCGTCCATGATGATTTTGATTTATTCCTTTTTGATTATTCTTATGTTGTAAGTTCCGGCAATGCGACCATGAAATTTAAGCAGACCGTATTATTTATTAATTCCAAAGAACTGGGACTCCCCCAGTTTAGGATGCGACCTGAGGGTATATGGTTGCGTTTCGGTCAATGGCTCAATTTGAAGCGTGACATTGACTTTGACGACTATCCTGAATATTCCAAGCAGTATTTCTTGACCGGCCCCTATGAGGACTTTATTCGTTATACTTTTAAAAAGGAAGGAATATTGGAGTTTTTTACAAAGGAAAAAAATTGGTCTATGGAGGGGATGAATTATTTTTTTATTTTTTATAAAGACAAAAAAATAATACGAGTAGATCACCTAAAAAAATTTATAGCAAAAGGCATACAATTGTTTGAATGGATACGAGATGAAGAAGAGGAGGAGTAAAAAGATTCTTTGAGTCGAATTAGTTGAGTTCTTTTTTGAGATATTTTCCGGTATAACTTTTTTTATTTTTTGCGACTTGTTCCGGTGTCCCCGTACAGAGGATTTGTCCACCTCCGCGTCCACCTTCCGGCCCGATATCGATGATGTGATCAGCTACTTTGATGACATCCATATTGTGTTCGATAATGATAGCAGTATTGCCTTTATCTACTAATCGTCCTATGACTCCAAGCAACAATTTGATGTCTTCAAAATGCAGTCCTGTGGTCGGTTCATCCATGATGTAGAGCGTGTTTCCGGTGTCTCGTTTGGAGAGCTCTTCGGCTAGTTTGACGCGCTGTGCTTCACCTCCGGAAAGTGTAGTAGCTTGCTGACCTAAGGTGATATATCCCAATCCCACATCTCGGAGGGTCTTGAGTTTGCGATAGATTTTGGGTATGTGTTCAAAAAAATCACAAGCCTCATTGACAGACATATTAAGCACATCATTAATGCTTTTGCCCTTGTAACGTATCTCTAGCGTTTCTCGATTGTATCGTCTTCCTCGACAAGTTTCGCACTCTACCAGTACATCGGGCAAGAAGTTCATTTCGATGACGCGCATACCTGCACCGTTACAGGTTTCACATCGTCCGCCTTTGACATTAAAAGAAAAACGTCCCGGCTTATAACCTCTGATTTTTGCCTCGGGTACTTTGGTGAAAAGGCTGCGGATTTCGCCGAATAATTTGATATAAGTAGCTGGATTGGATCGGGGAGTTCTGCCTATGGGTTTTTGATCGATTTCGATAACTTTGTCCACGTGTTGGATGCCGGATATATTTTTATAGGGGAGCGCCTTTTTGATACTTTTGTAAAAATGCTTGCGCAAAATCGGGTATAGTGTTTCGTTAATAAGCGATGACTTACCGCTTCCTGATACACCTGTAACACAAATAAATTTGCCCAGAGGGATTTCTAATGCAACATTTTTTAAATTATTTCCTGTGGCTCCTGTTAATTTGATTTTTTTGCCGTTTCCTTTTCTTCTTTTGGCAGGAATTTTTATTTTTAGTTTGTCTGAAAGATACAAGGATGTCATCGATCGATTTTTCAAAAAACTTTTGGGCTTGCCATGGGCTACGATGGATCCACCTTGTACTCCTGCACCGGGTCCGATGTCGATAAGGTAGTCTGCTGCCAACATGATTTCTTTGTCATGTTCGACTACGATGACGGTATTGCCTACCTCCACCAGATCATGCAGTGCGCGGATGAGCCTATAATTATCTCTGGGGTGTAAGCCGATACTCGGCTCATCCATGATATAGGTGATCCCGGTAAGCTTGGATCCAATTTGCGTCGCTAGTCGCGTGCGTTGTGCTTCTCCACCGGAGAGTGTTCGGGCCGGTCGATTCAGATGGAGATAGTCCAATCCCACATGAAGCAAAAAGGAGAGTCTCAAGTTGAGTTCTTTGAGCACTTCCCCTCCTATGAGTTTTTGTTTTTTTGATAACTGTTTGGGTAGTTGATCCAACCAGTCTTTGAGCTGATGGAGGTCCATTTCCGACAGTTGGCCGATATGATGGTCTGCGAGCTTATAATGCAACGATTCTTTTTTGAGCCGAAAACCCTTACATTCCGGACATTTGTTGATGGTAAGAAAATTTTCAGCCCAGGATCTGATTTTTTCAGAACTGCTATCTTTGTACCAGCGCTCGAGCATATTGGCCAGTCCTTCGTAGGCTAGATTATATACAAAATCATTTTTGGCATATACACCGGGTCTGGTCATACTGTCATCACCCCCGTAAAGAATGATGTCGAGAGCTTCTTTTGGGATATCACGCACCGGCGTGGCAAAACTGAATTGGTATTTTTTGGCGATAGCTCTCAGCTGTCTAAAAGTCCAGTTATCGCGGACTTCGCCGAAAGGCGCTATACCCATCTTGTGGATACTAAGGCTCTCATCGGGTATGACTTTGTCCATATCGGCTTGGTGTAGTAGCCCCATACCTTTGCAGCGGGGACATGCACCATAAGGTGAGTTAAAAGAAAAATTATTAGGGGAGGCTTCCTCATAGGCCAGGCCGGTTTCAACATCCATAAGCCGCTTACTCATGGTACGGCTTTGATCTGTATCATAATTATACACAATGATGGTATCTTGACCTCGCTTGAGTGCCATAGTGAGCGAAGATTTTAGCCGTGCATAGTATTTGGACTCTACCTTTATGCGATCAATAACGATCTCAATGTCATGTGTAGAGTAACGATCCAGCATATATCCGGGAGCTATATCTACAATGTTTCCATCTACCCGCGCTTTGGTAAATCCTTGCTTGCGTATCTGCTGAAAAAGCTCACGATAATGCCCTTTACGCGCCCTGACTACAGGAGCGAGTAGAGCGATGCGTTGAGATGGGAAATCTTTTTGAATTAACTGTAGAATCTCTTCCTCCTCAAACTGTACCATACGTGTGCCGGACTGATAGGAGTAGGCCTCTCCGATGCGCGCATATAACAGTCTCAAAAAATGATAAATCTCCGTAATCGTACCGACTGTAGAGCGGGGATTCCATCCCGTTGTTTTTTGTTCGATCGAAATCACCGGACTCAAACCCGTAATCTGCTCTACATCCGGTCGTTCGAGTTTGCCCATAAACTGTCGAGCATAGTGCCCAAAAGTCTCTAAATACCGTCGCTGCCCCTCAGCATAAATCGTGTCAAATGCTAGTGAAGACTTACCACTGCCGCTGATCCCCGTAATGACCACCAACTGATCTCGGGGGATCATCACATCGATATTTTTTAGGTTATGCTCTTTTGCGCCGATGACGCTAATGTATTCTTCTTGGGCCATAGATGACTATAAATCAATCGCACAAGATATGATTTGTTTTTCGGAATGCTATTTGGTTTATCTATAAAAATTTTATCACTGCTTTTTCTTGCATCGC
>JAJRUR010000126.1 GCA_024277695.1 Bacteroidota bacterium
GAATCTTCTGAATCATATTACAAAACTAACAAAGTATTTGCATCATTGTTGCATTAATATCATCAAATATTTAGTGGAGCTAAATGCAAAATATATTTTAGTTTTGCCTGATAACAAACCGGCCCCATAGTTCAAGGGATAGAATAGAAGTTTCCTAAACTTTAGATCCAGGTTCGAGTCCTGGTGGGGCTACACAATAAGATAAGCATTTTGCAGTAATGGCTTGTTAAGGGATATCCGATATATTTCAGAATCATAATGCCTTCAAAAATCAGCTATATCCTTCCTATAAGAGCCACAATTATTAATTGGCCAAATAGACGGGCACACTATAGAACTGCATCCGCTAAGTAGTGACAAAAAATGCTGAGTTGGGATTTATGCAATCCTCTGTATTTTGTTGCGCAAAGCCCCACTGACCAACAATCTAAGTTTTGCCTGATCCCATTGGTTGAGTTGTCGTACGCGCTCTATGGCTAGCTCGGATGATCGATAGCATTCCGTATATACAAGCCGTACGGGAAGCCTTTGTTCAGTAGCCTTGCCACCTTCTCCGATCTGATGCCGAAATACACTCAAACGTACATACGGGCTGCAGTCGATAAAATATCCATCATCTGCACACTCAATGATATATACGAAGACCTCTTTTAGTTTTTTTCTGTTTTTCATAAAAGAATATGTTTTAGGATGTCATAACAGGCCATTCACTACTCGTGTGTCCTTGATGCATTGTCATTCTTCATCTTTGTATGCTATGCACAAGCATATCAGATTGGAGACATTGTTAGCTCAAATATCCAATTGCTCCGTTACTCCATTACCATCGGGATTGATGTTAATCTTCTAGTACATCGAAGAGCTTACTCCTTAGGTGAGTACCACCCGAGACAAATGACGATGTAGCTTTTATGTAATATTATAGACCTACACAAGCCAGAATACAATGTCACAAATTGATATTGCTGATGCCGTATTTGACAGGTCTTTTCACCTCAATATCGTGCATAGGGTATAAAAGATGCACCACGGCTAAGCTGCTTCGGATACCACATTTTGGGACAAAAGCATAAATTCTTGTACCACTACTTCAGTGATGAATCGCTTGATTCCATCCTGACCTTCATAGGATCGATGTACGAGCTTGCCGCTAATGGCGATTTGGTCACCTTTGTTGATGTGTCGGGTCATGTGCTCTGCTGTTTTTCCCCAAGCCAAAATAGTATGCCATTGAGTTTTTTCGATGCGCTCGCCATTAGAGTCTTTATAGATCTCATGCGTAGCCAGGCTCAACTTAAGCATTTTACCTCCATTTGCAAAACTGCGTAATTCAGGATCATTTCCTACGCGTCCGATTAACTGTACTTGATTCTTAATTGCATTCATAATTAGATAGATTTAAAAAAAGTTTAAAAGAATAATAATCATTTCGATAGCAAAGATGGACCAAGCCTGTGCGGAGAGTCGTATTTTAAACAACTACTAACGTAAGTAAGCGATTACAAGCGTTTATAAACGTTTACAAACGGTTATAGCCCTTATTTTAATGAATATATAAAAAATCATAAAGAATATAAAAATATAGCCAAAAGGGAAGCGGAGCAGTTCTGAAATGCTATAAAATTATTGGACTAAGCAGAAAAAAGCTAAATTAGCCCCATGAGAAAAATCAAAACAACAGAGATAAGCAACAATAAAGGCCTGAGCTTAAAACTGAGTAATTATGGTGCGCGGATATGCTCTATCGAGTATCCTTTGGGCGATCAAATGATCCAACTGCATGAGTACTATCCGCGTTTGGAGGTATATCAAAACGATCGTATATACAGTGGAGCTACGATAGGTCCTTTGGCGGGGCGGTTACGCAATGCACGATATCTATTAGATGACCAAATCATCCGATTTGAACCCAACGAAGGGAGTACACTTCTACATAGTGGACGCAATGGATTTCATCAACGGATATGGAATATCAAGGAACAAAAAGAGGATTACATCGTCTATGAGCTCAAGCAGGATGTAAAAGCTGCTTTTGATTACAAGGTCTATGTGACGTACATGGTAACGATGGATGACGGAATCTTAATACAGTGGGAGATGAAAGCTGCTCAGGATCTACATATCAATATGACCAACCACGGCTATTTTAATCTTGAAGGGAATAGCGACCTACAGTCTCATCAATTCAGTATAGCAGCAGATCGGATCGTCGAGTTAGATTCTGAGCATCTACCCACAGGACGGCTTTTGGAGGTATCCGGAACAGTATTTGATTTCAATGAACTTCGAAATATAGATCCCGAAATATATGATCACAATTTTGTACTGAAGAAAAAAGCCGGTGCTATGGAATTAGCTGCCGTAGCAGTTGGTACAAAAAGCGGTATCAGGATGGAATGTTACACGACCCAGCCAGGACTTCAATTCTATACAAAAAACGGAAGATTCTTTTGTTTTGAAACCCAGCATTTTCCGGATAGTCCAAATCAAGATCTATTTCCTTCGACTTTGGTCAAAGCAAATGAAGGTTACAAAGAACAATGTCTCTACAGATTTAGCCATCGAGGCAAAAAATTCAATCCATTCGGTTAGACACTATACGAAAAGCCACGAATAAGTTTTCTTCTTATTCAGAACTTATCGGACATGCCCAAATAATTGTGCGGGCTGATCTTATGTAGTTCTTCTTTTAGGCTATGGGATATCTCTAATCCATCAATAAATGCAGCAAGAGAGCTTTGAGTTATTTTTTGATTCTTTCGAGTGAGTTTTTTTAAAGCCTCATAGGGCTCGGGATATTGTTCGCGACGCAAAATCGTCTGAATGGCCTCAGCTACGATAGCCCAATTGTCTTCTAAGTCTTTTTTTAATTGGTTTTGGTTGAGTTTGATTTTATTCAATCCCTTATCCAAAGAAGCCATAGCGATAGCTGCGTGTGCAAATGGTACTCCGACATTGCGTAGCACCGTACTATCTGTCAAGTCCCGTTGCAATCTGGATACCGGAAGTGAGGAGGCCAAAAATGATAGTACGGAGTTAGCCATACCGAGATTGCCTTCGGCATTTTCAAAGTCAATAGGATTGACCTTATGTGGCATAGCAGAAGAGCCAACTTCATCCTTTAAGATACTTTGCGTAAAGTAATCCATCGAGATATAAGTCCAAATATCTCTACACAGGTCAATCAAAATGCTATGGATTCGGCTCATAGAGTGAAAAACTGCAGCGAGATGGTCATAATGAGCGATCTGTGTAGTATAACGACTACGGCGAAGCCCGAGGGACTGGACAAAACGGTCAGCAAAAGCAATCCAATCGATATCCGGATAGCTCACTACATGGGCATTGAAAGCTCCCGTAGCGCCCCCAAATTTTGCGTACAGCGGCAAAAGCCCTTCCAATTTTTTGGATTCCTGCTGCAGGCGATCGACAAAGACCATAAACTGCATGCCCATAGTGGATGGTGTAGCCGGTTGTCCATGTGTACGACAAAGTATGGCAGTCTCTCGATAAGCCTGAGCTTTTATTGTGAGTGAAGATATCAAGGCAGCGAGTGTAGGCAAATACTGCTTTTTGAGTCCATCGCCAATCATCATCGGAAATGCTGTATTGTTGATATCTTGTGAGGTGAGTCCAAAGTGCGTATATTCGACAATGGTCTCCAAACCCAATTTTATGAGCTGTTCTTTGAGCAGATATTCTACAGCTTTTACATCATGGTTTGTTTTAGTTTCTATTTCTTTGACTCTCAAGATATCTTTTTCAGATAATCTTTTTGCCCAATCATCCAGGCTTGTCCAAGTACTTTTATCCACCGATGCAAGTGTTCCGATGTTCAACTCAGCAAGTGCGATCAAGTAATGGACTTCTACGATTACGCGATATCGAATGAGGGCAGCTTCTGAAAAGAAAGGACTTAATCCTTTGGTCTTTGCTTGATAGCGACCATCGATGGGACTAATGGCATATATCATATGTCGATAGATTTGGTAGAAGAAATGTGATAACTAGTCATATTATATTTTTGTTTTAAAATAGTCATATATCTCGTACTGAGATCGATACGGGGGCAAATCATTCTTGCGGTATTGGTTATAGCGTTTGGCATCCAAGTACCTGGCTTTGACATTATCACGCCATTGCATCTCCATCACATCCAAAATCTGTTGATGTAGTTGTGGGTCATATATCGGGAAGGCCACTTCTACCCTACGGCTCAGATTGCGTTCCATCCAATCTGCCGAAGACAAAAATACGAGTTTTTTTCCATGATTATAAAAAACGAATACGCGGGAATGTTCTAAAAAGCGATCAACGATACTGATGGCTTGGATATGCTCACTCATCTCCGCAACACCCGGCACCAAGCAGCAAATACCACGCACGATCATCCGAATCTTTACGCCGCTTTGGCTTGCACGATAGAGCAAGTCTATCTTTTGTTTATCCTGTATGCTATTGAGTTTAAGAAAAATCTCAGCATGCTGACCTAGTTGAGCTGCTTTGATTTCGGCTTCGATGAGGGATTGGAGTTTTGGTCGGATATTAAATTGTCCCACAAGTAAGTGTTTAAACTTTTTCTCAGGTATGCGACCGGTTTCTAAAAACTCAAAGACTCTACTCGTCTCATCTACCAAAGATTTGCGCGCAGTAAACAATCCAAAATCCGTATATACTTTGGCAGTTCCTTCATGAAAATTGCCCGTACCGAGGTAACAATATTTTTTTGTCCCTTTTTTTTCTTTACGAATGACCAATGCCGTTTTGGAGTGGACTTTGAGTCCCGGAAAACTATAATGTACTTGGACACCGGCTTTTTGCAAAGTTTCACCCCATTTGAGATTAGCCTCTTCATCAAAACGTGCTTTGATCTCTACAAATACGCTGACCGATTTGCCGTTTTTGACAGCGCGGATCAGAGAGGAGATAATTTTAGAACGTTTGGCTACTCGATACTGGACGACTTTGATGTGGCTCACATCGGGGTCATCAGCTGCGGCATCAAAAAATCGAATTACGGACTGATAGCGATGAAAAGGCGGATGGATCAAATAGTCTCTTTGTGCTATCGCCTCAAATATATCTGCACAAGTTTCCAAAGCCGGAAACGCCAAAGGTGGCAGTGCTTTATTGAGCAGATAGTTTTTTCCAAAACTTGGAAATTTAAAAAAATCAAAATTATTATGATATCTGCCTTCCGGCAAAAGATCCAGTTTGCCCAATCCAAATATTTCGGCCAGATAGGCCAACACTTCTTTGGGCATCGACCGATCATATACAAGTCTCGAAGCCGGTCCTACATTTCGCTTACGCAAACTTTTTTTGATCTTGGCAACTAAGTCTCCACTAAACTCATCCTCGATGTATAGTTCAGCATCGCGCGTGAGTTTGATCGAATAACTCTCCAGCACCTCAAAGCCCGGAAATAGCTTAGGTATAATCAGCCGTACGACATCATCGAGCAACAAAAGCTCGTGTACTTTGGATTCCGATGGCATTTCGATAAACCTCGGTAACTGTTCAGAGGGAATCTTTACGATCCCAAAGCGCTTTTGTCCCATGTCCGGATCTCGAAGACAGATGAGCAGATATAGGGCCGCATTGTTAAGAAAAGGTCTAACTTTTTTAGCTTCAAGCAGCATCGGCTGTACAAAGGGCATCAAATGATTTTCAAAATATTGATCGACAAAGGCTCTATGTACATCAGTCAGTGAGCCCATATTCAATATTTTTATCCCCTCTTCTGCCAAGTTGGGTATAATTTGATCTGTATATACTTTTGTAAATATCACTTGCTGCCGGTTCACCTCAGCCTGTATTGCCTTGAGTACATCTTTTGGATCAAATCCCATCTGACGTTTGGTTTTTTTCCCCACCCGAATCATTGAGCGAAGACCTGCTACACGCACTCTAAAGTACTCGTCTAGGTTGGAGGAGTAGATGGCCAAAAACCGTACGCGTTCGATCAAAGGAACTGTAGGGTCCATGCTCTCTTGCAATACACGGTAATTAAAGCCCAGCCAGCTTAGATCTCGATGGTTGTATCTGTTCGTGGTTTGCATATCTTACTACAAATATCGACATTTTATTCAGCCTGACATGCCTTAACCTTCATATTATTTAGTTAATATATCGTTCAGCTTTAAAAAAAAAGAAGCTCCAGTTGTACTGAAGCTTCTTAACACGATTAAAGAAACAAAATGCAGTACTACTCCATTCTGATCATTTTCTTCGTCGCAGTATAATCTTCTGTATCCACTCGATAATAGAGTACTCCCGTGGCTGCCTTGACATCTTCAGCCATAATCTGTACCTGATTATAGCCTTTAAGGCCATCCATCTCTTTGACATATAAGGTCTGCCCTTTTACATCCAATATGGTCACGGTAGTCTCCGCAGCCTCCGGCAAATCAAAACGTATGAAGGTAGATGCCTTAAACGGATTCGGTTCGTTTTGATAAAGTGTAAAGATGGGCGCGATGGGTCGAACGATGCGTAAACTCAGTCCTTGAACCTCCCCGTCTTTGTAAGATTCGGCTGTCGTAATATCATCCGATGCACGCAGAGATGACAAGGCATCTCCTCGCATCACCAAGGTAAATAATACTTCATCCGGACTAACTGAATGGGCTACTGCATCATACCAGTTGGTACTGACTAATCCCTCTGACGACCTTACATCCGCAACATTTTCCGGTTTTATTTCAATAGCACCGGATTCGATGCGGACAAAATTCATCATTGCAGGGTCAAATCGGAGCGTAAACTGATATCCCATGATCTGTTCAAAATTGGATGAAGTCACAGGGATAAACATCTCTCCATCGACATAGCGTACCTGATGCGGAGCGATCTCCAATTCTAGTCCGGATCGTGGAGATACTATGTTGGATACTATACCTGTATTGGCAGATCCATTGACATCACCAATCTTTATCGCAGTAAAGTCAATATTCAATTTTTGCTCATCTGTCAAATCTTCAATGTTTACCGGTTCTTCAAAATTGTATGGATCATCCATCGGTGGCTCTTCATCCGCTGAGACATATCGCCAAGATCTGTTATTACTAAACGCATTGCGCAATCCGAGGATAATTTGTTGTAGTTCGAGCAAGTCCAGTACATTGATCTGATGACTATTATCTGCATCCGCTGCAATCATTCTATACGATGTGCCTAATAGTTCCACACCGAGTATGTGTCGCTGAATAGCTATCAAATCCAGGGTCGTGACACCATTAGAAGCATCATCGTTCTTGGATGGTTGGACAAAATCGATACGCTCTAATTCGGAATCAGATAATCCAGGGAAGCGGTATCTACCGTCCTGATGTGTATAAGCTATAGCATCATTGTGTAGCAACTCTACAGGATGACCTTTAACCTCTCTTCCTTCATGTGTAATGATACGTCCTGCAATAGGTGCGTCATCTACATCCGGACAATATCCTTCCGGATGATCTGCATCCGGTGTATCCTGAAGTACTACATAGGTATTGCAGTTATCCGTGTTACCAACTGCATCCGTCACCCAAAGTTCTACCTCAATGGTATCTTGAACTCCATTAGATAGATCATCACAACTCAATAGTATATTGGACTGAGGTGGTCCGATATCTCCTTTTCTACGTACTCTGAACACCAAATCTTCGTATTCGGTACAGTTGTCAAATGAAGATCCGTTGTCCAGATCGGTTGCCCAAAGTTCTACCGTACCGGAAGATGGCATGACTACCGTAACTATACCATTTATACAGACCGGCGTAGGTTTCTTGCATTCTCTTACAGTGATACGATACTTCGTCATGGCAGTGTTGCCACAACCGTCTTCTACTGTCCAATGCACACTATGTGTACCTCCGATGATGCTTCTTTGTATCACACTATCTTGACCTTGTAGGTCGATCACTCCATCGCTAAACAAATCAATTTCCCAAGTGTAGATAAGACTGGAGTCCGGCGTACAATCATCCGATACATTAGCTGACAAGCGTACATCAACACTACAATCCGGAGTATCCTCATCACAGAATTCTGTCACCGTCGGGTCACTGAATACCGGAGCTTCAGACTGCTTGACTTTAAGCACTTGGATGTACTGCCAATATCCTAAGAATCTATCCGGATCATCCGGGTCTCTTGTCACAGCATCAAACTGACACCAATCGGTAATAGTCCATGTCCTCAATACTTTAAAACAAGCATCTGTGACCAAGGTCAGTATCTGATCTTCATAATCCATCGTTATCTCAGCACAGTGGGCACCAAATATCTGTGGCTTGGCATTCAAACTGATGCGCTGACCGTTCAGATCGCGTGCATTATTCAGCATCAGTGCTTCCGGATCAATACCCGCACCACAGGCAGCCAAATCCAAATCACAAGGCCACTCAACATCGTCGGTAAGTTGATGCTCTGCATTGATAGGTGTACACCTTGCTTTTGTATCCGTTATTTCAAAACGATCCTCTTGCAGATAGATGCGTTGTGTGCAGCTCGCTGTCAAGCCATTGCGCTCTGTAGCGGTAAAGCGTCGAGCAATAAATCGATTTGCAGAACTACAGTCAGCCGGTTCGATTACCGTGATAGCCAATTCAGCATCACAGTTGGCAGAAACGACTGCATGTCCATAAGGATTGGTTTGATCGTTGTTACGCAACATCTCAAAATCTAATTCGAAGTCGCAAGCGATCGTCATATCCGCAGGACACTCTATAACCGGAGGTAGTTTATCGACCACTGTGACGCGAACCATACATTCGTTCCAATGATTGCGGTAAGCATTTGGATCTACATGACCTACACCGGGATCAAGGTCATAGACTCTAAATACAACCAATATCTCGTCCTGGTCTATATCCTCACAACAGAATACCACCTCATCATCAAACCACTCTTGGTATCCTCCTTGGGTAGAGTCATCTCCATTGGCATCATCACATCCTCTTGGTTCCATTCTTCGCGCTTTGAACCATACTTCATCACTACAATTATCATAAGATCCATCATCAAAAGCATCCGCTCTTATGCTGCCTATACCTTGAGGATTGATGCTCACTTGTCTGAAAACTTCACAAACAGCTACCGGTGGAGAATTATCCTCTACAGTTACTTGAATGCTACATGTACTACTGTTTCTACAACCATCTGTCGCCACATAGGTAACTTGGTAGGTACCTACGGTAAGTACGGATGCCCTGATAGATGTTTTGACCTCCAGATCAACGACATCACTACATAGATCACTGACTTGTGGTGCATAATCCATCGGATCAAATGCTACAAAACAATTATGAGG
Source organism: Bacteroidota bacterium (assembly GCA_024277695.1). Lineage (GTDB taxonomy): Bacteria > Bacteroidota > Bacteroidia > Chitinophagales > Saprospiraceae > JAJRUR01. The sequence continues at coordinate 9,299 of JAJRUR010000126.1, forward strand.
ATCTACAGAGAGTGTTATGTCGTCTCCACAAGTCATCTCCGGTGGTCTGGTATCATTGATAATAATCGACTGAATATGGCGTATAGGATTGACTCCTTCCTCTAGCGGTTCGCACTTGTTACGTACGATCCAATGTCTCAACAATTCATAGCCTTCCGGACAAGTAGCATCTTGGAGCACTTCATCCCAATATCCAACATTGACCTCGCAGAATTGATTGGCCTCATAGATAGATTTACCTCGAATGGTGGGTACGCCGGTATGCTCCGGATCTGAAAGTGTCGGATCTTCAGATACATCATAACAGTCTATCGGATCATCATATCCGATATCAGCCGGGAATGCCAAATCCGCTTCATCAAATGTTTTGACTGAAATCGTTTGGACGCAAGATGAAGAGTTACCACTTTCATCTGTTACAGTCCAAGTCCTCAATATCATCACACGTGGTTCGCCACACAAACCATTGTCCACAAATTCGTCTTCGTAGATGATCTCCACTTGATCTTCACAACTTAACAATCGTGCTTGACCGGTCACTGTGGTATCTGTAGCCTCATTACATGCTACCGTAATATCAGCGGGACATTCTATCTCCGGTACGAGTTTATCTTCGACATAGATTTGACCCGAACAAGAATTGCCATTACCGAGACAATCCGTAATCGTTACAGTTAGTGTATCGCCAACTTCGTCCAGTGTCAATATATTGTCCGGAATTACATTACCATCCGGATCAATAATCTCTATACAGAATTCATCAAAACAGCGATAGTCATCTCCTTCTAAAATAAAATCTGCCGTAATTTCTGCTGTACATGTCTCATCTAATGATATTTGTAAAAAGTCGTTACAAGCCAATTGTCCACCGTTATCCGGATTATATTCATGGACGATGATATCAAACTGGCATGAGTCCACATTTCCGGAAGGATCTCCTACAAATAGGGTTACCGTAGTAGTACCTATTTCGAATGTACTCCCTGAAGGAGGTTGACTATATACGGTATCGATACTGCAGTTATCGTCTGCTGTGGCCGGTAGGAAATTGACTATGGCATCACACTCTCCTCCATCTAGATCTACAGTAATATCCTGTGGACAAGTCACTATCGGAGGTTCTATATCCCGTACAGTAACACTAAAGCCACAAGTCGTAGAATTACCCGCCTTATCAAAAATGCTATATTCGACAAAAGTCGTACCTACCCCAAACTGTTCAGTAGCCGGATATCCGGGCTGTACTTCTCCATCCATAGGTACAGCAATACTATCATCTGTCGTATAAGCCACTAATATATTTCCAATCAAACAATTATCAATAATCGTCGGATGAGTCCAACTGTATTGAGCACCGCAAATACCCGGATCATTATCTATAAATACATCTTGTTGGGCATATGGATCTTGAGCGGACAACTGTAAAGTCCAGTTATCCAATTGACCATCATCCGCCAAAGTAGCATCTACGATGTGTAATTGCCATACACCTTGAGATGACTCGCCAATAAATGTCTCCAAATCACCTTCGGGTGCCCAAATACGGGATTCGCCCAGTGGATTGCAGCTTGCCGTACTGACGACATCTGTACTATCACTATCTAAGCCAAGATCAAAATCAGATGTTGACGAACAATGTCGATTGATCAAGGTGATAGATGTACCTGAAGGGCTTACTAATTTGAAGGTCAAGTCACCCATATTCGTATGCTGACCACGCAAGTCAAGGATATTAACATCTCCGACTATAAAGTTGTCTTGGACAATGATCGTGGATATAAATGTCTGACCTCCGGATATTGAACTGCCAATAGCCAGATTGCTTGCATTGGCATAAGCCATCGCAGTTTCCATACCACACATCGGTGCTTCAGTATCTTCTATGGTTACGGTAAAGTTACATTCAACAGGTACTGCCTCAAGGGTGTGGAATCCTACCGTAGTACCATTATCCGTCATAGATGCATAGTTTGGATTAAAACTTCCTATGGTAGAAGGGTTGCATAAATCCGCCAAAGCAAAATCCGATGCATCATCGGTATCCCAAGGATTGATTCTGACAGCTCCTCCATAAGCACCTAAGCTCGGTATATTACTCGTAAAGTCAGATGCCTGCTCGGCGACTATAGTACCCTGTCCACCAACGATAGATCCATTGACAGCCACTACATCAAGAATACGTCCTTCAAAACTAAGGATATAGATAGCGGGATCTGTTGGTGCCAGATCGGCAGCATTATGTACATTGAAATAATTATTGGCCGGATCATCTGCCCCCTGTCCGTAATGGATCGTCAAGACTTCTCCTACACCTACCACATGATTGTATGGTAAGATCATCGTATCAGACACACCTAAAGACACACGTTCGATCGTCAGACAACTCATGTCGAGTGCTGCAGGGCCAAAATTGGTTAGTTCAAGATAATCGTCTCCCGTAGGATTGCTCAAAAGGATGTATGCCGGAATAGGATTGGTACCTCCATTGACTGCAGTCAATTCGTGTGTCACTTCCGTAATCAAGAATAAAGGTTCATCCTGTACTCGATATGTCACTGTGCTCGTACCACATCCAAAATCACTTCCACTTGCATCTTCAAAGCCTACTTGTGTCTCTCCTGAATCGACATTATCGATCTTGTAAAGTATCGCAACATTGTCTATACAATTATCCGCTAACCTCGGTGCAATATTACGCACTGTTGCCTCGCAGGATTGCGGATTTGAGCCCACTGTCAGGTCATCAGGACAACTGAGGCTAGGTGCTTCTTCGTCATTTACCACTATTTTTATAGTGCAGGTATCCGAAACATTTCCACTGCTGTCTTCTGCTAACCATTGTAAGATTGTCGAGCCTACCGGAAACATATCTCCGGTTGTAAGACCAGTATTATCCACTTGAGTTACTGTTACATCACCACAATTATCCTCGGCAACCGGCAAGGAGAAATTGACAAATGCAGCACACATACCCGGCATGGATTTGACATTGATCGTCGGCCGTGGACAATTTATCCATTCTGGAACTTGATTGTCTTCTAAGTGGACAAACAATGAGCAAGAGTCCCTGTTGCCATCCGTATCTTCGACAATAATAAATACCTCGATAGAATCTCCCGGTTGCGAGCCAAAAAGAACGCCCGGATGCGGTACTTGCTCTATAAATGGTATCTCAAAACAATTGTCGTTGGTATCTAAGGCCGGTAAAATACTCGGTATAATGCCATAGCATACATCGGGTTCTGTCTCTACCGTAATATCATCCTGACAAAGAACTTGAGGATCAGTAAAGTCAAGAACTTCTATATCTGCAACACAAATGGACGCATTGCCACTAGAATCAATAGCTTTTAGCCAAACTGAAGTTTGCGATGGATCGAGATCATCTACATCAAAAGTAATCATATCCGTATAGTTGATACCATCCTCACTGATGAGTAAAGTGTCCAAACCACAATTATCCGTCGAGCCGGCATCAATACTATCCGGTGTGATCGTAAACATACAATTGGCATCTACGACCACTTGAATGTCTTTACAGACTACGACAGGAGCTTCTTTATCCAATATTTGTATCACCATCCTACATGTATCCGAGTATCCTAATCCTGGTAATGAGGGTACGCTTGCGCGAATCTTCACATCTGTAATACCTACCCGATACTCAAGACCGGTGGGTTGTCCGGGTAGCCATACATCATTTGGAATCCCAATGGCTCCCACTCCTGTGATCATATATTCTATCAAACTATCCGGTACTCCTGCACATGTTACAATCTGAGCCAAAGGCATATTGACTACTGCTTGACACCATCCGGCATCATTTTCTTGTACAAGTGTGTCCGCAACATTTGGACAGATGATATCTACAAAACAATCAAGTACGACCGGAGTCGGATCATTATTATTGCTTGCATCTCCATCTCCGTCCGGATCAGGGTCACTACCATCTTGAGATACATCCGTGAGCATACTATCCAAGGGTGATAATGCGGATCCAATAGCCGAATTATTATATGGCCCCGAAAATCCGCCGGAAACTACATTGACGGTCAAATAAATTGCCCCTTCATTATGAGAAGGTAATTCATCATCCCCTTGTAGTAAATGGATATCCGAACTACCGTCATACGATGTATTCACAGTAAACTCCTCACTTTCTACGCTCACAACTGTAAAACTAGTTGCTCCTGTAAATGTGGCCGCTAGGTCATCCGTCACTTGAATACTATCCAAGTTGACATCACCATTATTCTCTACACGGATCTCATACGTAATCGTGTAACTGTCATCATCCTCAAGCGTCGGCCCTTCACTTACTCGCTTAGCCACACCAAAGACCGGCTCTTCACCTAGGGTGACCGGTGTGCTCGATGTATTATTCGTAGGATCTCCATCTCCGTCCGGATCGGTATTACTGCCATCTACACTCAAGTCAGTACGCTTCATGCCATCCGGAGAAATTCCACAAACTCTTGCCGAATTTAAAAATGTACCTTCACAATCACGCACACGTACTATCAACAAAATTGCACCCTTATCCCCTGCTTCTAAACTCTCAAAACCAAGCAACATCATCGTATCAGTATGTCCATCAAAAGCGGGATTTACTAAGAAATCATCACTAGTGATCTCCAAAATAGTATCTACACAAGGTGTAGCAAATGGGAGTATATCAAATACTTGAATACTATCCATCTCCACATCTCCAAAATTATCAATATTGAACTCATAAGTAATATCTGTAGTACCATCTGTGTTTCTCGTTTGGCGCACCAAACGTTTAGCGATACCGAGAGTCGGCATTCTATCGATCGTCACATCTGTTCCGCTTTGGTTGTTCGTAGGATCTCCGTCTCCGTCAGGATCCGGATCACTTCCATCCACACTATTGTCTGTTATCGCTGTGCCATCCGGTGCTAATCCATCTACTGTCGCAGTATTGGTGTAGGTTCCATCGCAGTCGCCACTCACCCGTACTGTCAATACTACCGTCGAACTCTGACCTACTGCCAGTACATCGTCTCCTCTCAACAGCAGACTATCACTGTGTCCGTCATAGTTCAGATTCTCCGTAAAGTCATCGCTGTGCAAGCTGATGATCGAGTCGCCACAAGGTGACATAAACGGTAGTACATCCGTGATCTGGATGCTGTCGATCGACAC
>JAJRUR010000127.1 GCA_024277695.1 Bacteroidota bacterium
GAATTGAGGGCTGGGGCTCAGATGCAACTTTTTTGATTTTGCTTTCAGTAGGAATACTTTTCTTTTTGAGATCAGAGGGAGTACTGACTACCAATTTTGCTTTTGGAGTAGAGCTTACAGAGGGCTTTGCTTTATTGTCCCTTTCTTGCTCATCAGCTGATACCGAATTCTTTATTACTTTAGGAGTAGTTTGGGTAGAAGCGTCCGTCTGCAATGGAGTACTGTGTTGGGCGATGACCGATGATTTGGTTTCGGCACTGTTCTGAACTTGGGCAGAAGTCCGCTGTTGTTTATTCGATGACTTTTCCTTTGTTTGGTCTCGTTTACAGGCTGTTGCAAGTAGTAACAACATTACTGCTATCCAAAGTGACGATCTGCATGTTCTAAAAGTTTTCATACCATCTTTTTATTAGCGCAATATGGTTACTGTTCCTATTTTGTAGCGCTGGGTACCCTGACATTGATATCTGATTTTATACACATATACACCCGGCATCAGCTTATTCGATGTGCCAAATCTACCATCCCAAGTGTCCTGAACATCTTGGATACTATATACGATGGCACCGGTTCGATCATAGATATCAAAAGCATCCAAGGACTCTATAATAAAAGGGTTACTCAAACCAAAAACATCATTGATACCGTCACCATTGGGCGTAAAAGCCGTCGGCAGATCCAGTTGATCACAGTTGAGACTGTTCCGATCGATGACTATGATTCGTAGAGTGTCAGTCAATATGCATTGATCTGAACTATAAGTTACTCTATAAGTGCTGGTGACCGGTGGACTGATGATTGGATTGGCAATATTGGGATCGGATACATCCGAAGTGGGTGTCCACTGAATCCGGGTCGCACAGTTTATTGATGAGCGTATGCCCACTTGATCACCGATAAAAATCACTGTATCGCGTGTGAGCAGTTGATCGGGATGTAGAGTTAGCCCGTACTCGCGAGGGTGGAGTGGTCGATCAAAAAAACTCAAAGCATCCAGTAGTCCTGTATATGGATCTGCAAGAGCCGGGGTGCAAGGCCCTCTTCCTAATATGACCGGTGCATCGTTGATGATTTGTACACCACCACTTTTGAGCTCACGATCACTGAGGACTCCGTCCAAATACAATGAATATTCGTCTCCGGACCGTTGTATGACTAGCTCATGCCAACAATTATTCTGGTCTAGATCACCGAACAGAGTGATCGCATTGGATAAAGACTCTACGAGTTCTACGCGTATTTGCTGAGTTGTTGCATTGTAGAATACCGAAAAACTACTGTCGCGCAGACAGCCATTCTTCTTGGTCATCACCTCAGAAATTCCATTCAAAGATCTCGAGGATATATAAAATCTGATCGCAAAATCTTGCTCAAAAAAACGATCTGAGAGTCGAGTGACGGCTATCGAATCCGTCGCTTCATCAAACAATACTGCATCGGATCGTAGTCCGCAATTGCATGATATACTCGCACTCACCTGAGCAGTATCACCTTGTATATCGTCCACCATACTACACTGATCAAAATCGTAGTGCAAAGACTGGGCAGCTATCCCAAAGAGCCCCGTCAAAAAAAATATCAGAATAGTACTGACTGTAGTCAAAATGCCTTGTCTCATATACCAAATAATTTGTCCAATCCGGGTGGAAGCAAGTCCGACATGTCTTGTTTCGTTAGTTCTGCTACTTTTCTATTCACATCTGCATGAGCTCGATTGAGCGTGGTGATGAGTAGGTCTTCGAGCATTTCTACATCTTCAATTCGTGACAGATCTATAGAAAGATCTCTGAGTTGATTTTCTCCGTCCAAACTCAAGTGGATTATGCCGTCTGATGATTGGTCATGGACCACTATTTCAGCAATATTTTGACGAATGCTCTTCTCTTTTTCTTGCATCTTATGGAGTATGTCATCCAGCATAGGGTTCTTGATTTAAATAAATAGTTATAATTTGTTTTAGCTGAGAAATATTTGGCGCAAAGCTAAAGATATTAACGCACTTTTATGGACATTCCGTATGTACTTTATCTATCCATCTGCCAACAAAGATCATACAAAGGTCTCGTATAGGTAGAATCCATAGAGTAAAAAGAGCATCCACCCTTCCCAACGACTAATATTTTTTGAAATACAAACAAAAGCAAATAGCAATGTGACAGCCAGCATAAATGGCATACTAGAATGCAAGATATGCTCCGGTACTGCAACAGTGCCAATACAAGCGGGTATGCCCACAACAGCTAGGGTATTAAAAATGTTAGAACCCAAGACGTTGCCTACTGCAATGGCGCTCTTGCCTTTACGAGCTGCAGCTATACTTACAATGACTTCAGGTAGTGATGTTCCAAGAGCTACTGCCGATAATGCAATGATCTCAGGTGGTATATGAAAGACTTCTGATATGTGCTCGATGGCTACAATCGTATATTTTGCTCCTACAAAGATCAGTAAGGCAGATACAGGAAGTAAGTAGTAGCTTTTCTTACTCGCGGTATATCCATTTTCCTTTGTACTGACATTACTTTTGATGGAATTAAACAAAAATATACTGAGTAGTGTCACCAAGATAATACCGTCCAATATAGATATCTGACCGTCATCTACTACAAACCACAATAAAAACGTAGAACCTAATAATAAGGGCATATCTACTTTCATTACATCAAATTTTAAAATTATATTTTTTGATATAATGGCGGTTATTCCCAGTACGAGAAGAATATTGGTAATATTTGATCCTACGACATTGCCCATTACAATGCCACTATCTCCTTGAATTACAGATGCTAACGAAGCTGCAAGCTCCGGTAGAGATGTCCCAAAGGCGATGATAGTCACACCGATTACAAAAGGAGATATACCGATCGATAGTCCAATATCTTCGGCACTATCCACAAACCAATCACTGGCTTTTACCAAAGCTGTCAGGCTTATTACAAAAAGTAGGATATATAATATCATATTTCTGAGTGCAAAAGTAGTTTTTTTGATTTAGTCCGTATTATATCTAGGCATATTAATCCTTAAGTGTAATTTTGCCTCCAATACTGTACAATGACTAAGAAGAAAACTAGCAAAGCAGACGAACTCAATTTTTTTGAACACCTCGAAGTGCTTCGATGGCATATCATCAGAAGTTTGGCAGCTATTGTCTTCTTTGCTATCCTCGTATTTCTATTTAAAGATTTTGTATTTAGACATATTATTTTGGCTCCTAAGTTTGACGATTTTCTTACCTATAGGTTTGTATGTAAGTTTATACCACCACTTTGTTTTCATCCCCCTGATTTTATGCTCATCACTCGGGAGTTGGGAGAGGAGTTCTTTGTGCACCTTAAGTCTTCTTTTTGGATTGGACTTATCATCGCTTTCCCCTATGTGTTTTATGAGATATGGAAATTTATCAAACCCGGATTGTACCGTAAAGAACAAAAGGCTGCTCGCGGCATTGTCTTCGTCTGCTCCATTCTGTTTTTCCTCGGTGTACTTTTTGGATACTTCATTATATCGCCTTTTGCCATCAATTTTTTGGGTAACTACTCCGTCGGTGCTACCAAAACCACTACATTGGCCTCCTACGTAAGCTATATGACTATGTTTACTTTACCGGCAGGCGTTATATTTGAGCTGCCTATTGTGGTATATTTTCTCGCCAAAGTAGGACTCATATCTTCTAATTTTATGAAGACATATCGTAAGCACGCTATCGTGCTGATCTTGATATTGGCTGCCATTTTTACCCCACCGGA
>JAJRUR010000002.1 GCA_024277695.1 Bacteroidota bacterium
TCACCTGTCAACACACCACGGAGCTGCACATCTCCTGTTTCGCATAGGACGATATCTTCTCCGGCATATGCCGTCACGTTACAAGCCTGCTGCATCTGCAGCATAGTATCGGGCTTCTGAACGGTATTCATCAGACCAAAAACTGTAACCGAAAGAGCCAGTAGTTTTTGTAATAGTAGATTCATCGCCACAATATAAGATTTTACCAAATATTATACTCCATCTACTAAAATAAACTTAAAAAATACTGCGCATTATGTTACTACAATACAGCACACAGCTACAATATTGTACAAAAACTACTCATCTTCAGCTCTTTCTAATCCACTCTTTCAAAGTTTATCTTTTAGATACTTGGCTGTATAAGAAGTTTCTACTTGAATGAGTCCTTCCGGAGTGCCTTCATATAGTAGATCACCTCCTTTATCTCCACCTTCCGGTCCCAAGTCGATCACCCAATCTGCATTTTTGATCACTTCGAGATTATGTTCTACGACGATAACGGTATGTCCTTGCTCGACCAGTGCATTCAGCGCATAGAGCAGTCGATGGATATCGTCGAAATGCAATCCTGTTGTGGGTTCGTCAAAAATAAATACGATATGTTCGCCGGCCTTTTCGATACCCAGGTAAGAGGCCAATTTGACCCGTTGAGCTTCTCCGCCCGAAAGCGTATTCGAAGATTGGCCAAGCTGGACGTAACCCAGACCTACATCAAATAGTGGTTTGATCTTTCGGATAATGTCCTTTTTATTTTTGAAAAAGTCCATGGCTTCTTCGATACTCAGATTGAGGATATCGAAGATATTTTTTCCTCGATATTCGACTTCGAGTACACGCGAATCAAATCGTCTTCCTTTGCAGTGTTCACAGATGAGCTTGACATCAGCCAAAAATTGCATTTCGACAGTAATCTCTCCTTCTCCCTTACATTCTTCGCAACGTCCGGCTTCCACATTAAAGGAAAAGTGCTTCGGACTGAGCCCCTGAATACGCGCACCGGGCTGAGCGGCCATTAGATTACGTATGCTGTCATAGGCTTTGACGTAAGTAGCGGGATTAGAACGAGAGGACTTTCCAATAGGCTTTTGATTGATGAGTTCGACTCGGGAGATGAGTTGTAGGTCGCCTTCCAATTCTTTGTAGCCTAGATGGGACTTGGAGAAGAAGGGATCTACTATACTTTTGAGGGCAGGGTATAATATGGACTTTACTAGTGTAGTCTTACCTGAGCCGGAAACACCGGTGACACAACACAAGGTATTGAGCGGAAAACGCACAGTGATATTTTTGAGATTGAACAGGGAGGCTCCACCAATCTTGATAAAATGATTAGCTTGTCGTCGCTGCTGAGGCACGGAAATTTTTTTTCTTCCACTGAGGTATTGAAGTGTGAGGCTATCATGATGCTGAAGTGCTTCGGCCGTAATACTCCCCGAAAAAACCAATGCACCTCCATGGATTCCTGCCTTAGGTCCCAGATCTATTAAATGATCTGCTGCCAGGATGACCTCTTCTTCGTGCTCGACCACGACCACGGTATTGCCAAGGTCCCGAAGTTTTTTTAGCACCATGATCAATTGTTCGGTATCGCGGGGATGGAGACCGATGCTCGGTTCGTCCAAAATATAGAGCGATGCGGTCAGATTGCTGCCCAGCGTTCTGGTTAGGTGGATCCGCTGGGTTTCTCCACCCGATAGAGAGCTTGCAAGTCGATCGAGTTTAAGGTAGTTGAGCCCCACTTGGAGCATGGTATGCAATCGATTATTGATTTCGAGCAAAATCCTTTCCGCCACCTGTCTGTCGTATTTGCTGAGTTGTAAGTGGCTAAAGTGATCAGCCATTTGGTCTATGGGCATTTGGATGACTTGGTCTATGGATAAGCCCCCCACCTGAATATAAAGTGCCTCTTTGCGCAGACGCGTCCCTTGACAGTCCGGACAGGTAGTACGTCCCCTATATCGGGCGATAAGGACGCGATTCTGTATTTTGTATTTTTTCTTTTCGATCTGATCAAAATACTGATAGATACCGGGAGTATATTTGCTCCCATTCCAAAGGATATCGACTTGTCTCTCTGTGAGTTGTTCATAAGGTGTATGTACCGGAAAATCTATTTGATGTGCGTGGTTCAAAAACGTATTGAGCCAGTTTTTGCCCTTGACACTTCGCCAACAGGCGACGCAGTCGTCATAGACAGATCTGGATATATCCGGAATGACTTTTTGGGGGCTGATGCCCAATATTTTTCCATAGCCCTCACAGGTGGGACAGGCTCCAAAAGAATTGTTGTAATTAAATAATTTGGGATCAGGCTCTACGAACAAAATCCCGTCGCGCTCAAAGTGATTATTAAAAATGTAAGCATGTCCATCCTCAGCTACGAGTAAGCAGACACCATGACTTTCGACAAAAGCAGTTTGGGCAGAATCTGCAAGACGTTCCAATGCATCTTCAGAGTGACTGACTACAAATCGATCGATCACGATCTGAAAGTCATCCGGGTCTATATCTGCCAACTTTTGACCGGCGATTTGCTTATGATGGCTGAGCCACTCTTCTATTCGCACATAGTTCTCTTGATAGCGTATGCGGGTATAGCCTTTCTGCAGAAGGATGTCGAGTTCTTTCTGAACTGTCCTTTCGGGATGATCTGTAGGAAAGGGACATACGAGATACATCCGCTGCCCTTCGGCTAATTGACCGACATAGTTCACTACATCGGTTACAGTATCACGCTGCACCTGTGTACCGGAAATAGGAGAAATGCACTTACCTATAGTACCATATAATAAGCGCAGATAGTCAAAAATTTCTGTCATCGAACCTACGGTAGATCGATGACTCCCTGAACTGACTCGCTGCTCGATCGCAATGGCCGGACAGATACCGTGGATAAAATCCACTTCAGGCTTTTTCATCCGGTCGAGAAACTGACGTGCATAGCTCGACAGGCTCTCTACATATCTTCGCTGACCTTCAGCATACAATGTATCCATCACCAGGGTGGACTTACCGGACCCCGACAGACCCGTCACAGCGATGAGCTTATTTTTGGGTATGCATACATCGATAGATTTGAGGTTGTGGGTCCGAGCTCCTTTTATAGTGATAAAATGCCGCTGATCTGCAACCCTGCTCTTTTTTTTACTTATTTGTGCTTGTTTCATTCGAAAGTCATTGATTGTAATTATCAATATGGCAAAATATTATTTGTTATTATTATAAATAAACAAAATTATCATTATTTTTTAA
>JAJRUR010000128.1 GCA_024277695.1 Bacteroidota bacterium
CATAGATACCACTAAGATCAAAAGTAGTGTCAGCAGTGCTTTCCATAACAACTGTAGCGTGCGTTTCATAGTAATTTGGCTTTACTATTAGGAGATATTCTGAGCAAAATATACCTAAATCCTATAGACTGATAACAAAATTTTAACCCAATCGGAGCAATAATAATCGTCTTGAGGCACATATAGGCGACATAACATAAACTACACGCATCAACTATTTATGGACAGATAATGTTATAAAATTAAGAATCCGGACTTTTCCATGTAAAGCTGTATTTGGATCATCCCGACAAATAAGGGACTATTTTAGAGGGATGGTTTTTTTAAAATTTTCCGATGCTTCCACCACTCTTTCAGACCATCTACTACTGCATACATGACAGGGACTAGATACACCGTCAAGATCAATGAAGACATGAGCCCTCCGATGATTACCCAAGCTAGTCCGTTTTTCCATTCGGCAGCAGTACCTCTCGCCAAGGCGATTGGGAGCATCCCGATGACCATAGAAAGTGTAGTCATAAGTATGGGTCGCATTCGCTCTTTGCCTGCGATCAAAAGAGCTTCTTTATAGTGTTTTCCCTGTGCCTTGAGTTGATTGGTAAAGTCGACTATCAATATGGCATTTTTGACCACTAACCCCATCAACATGATAAATCCCAATAGCGCAAATAAACTTAGATTGGTAATAGAAAGATTTAATGCCAAGAGTGCCCCAATAACAGCTGCAGGTATCGAAAAGAGTACCACTGCAGGATAGATAAAGCTATCGTATAGTGCTACCATAATGAGATAAATCAAAAGAAAAGAGATCATCAATACGCTTTGCATAGCACCGAAACTATCGTTCTGTTTTTTGATATCGCTCCCCCAAGTCATTTGGATGCCGTCCGGTAGAGGTTTTTTCTTGAGATAAGCTACCACATCACCCGCTACTGTACCAGATGGTCTGCCGAGTGCATCTGCAGTCAATGTAACGGCAGGTTGCCGTTCCAATCTCTCCAATAGTGCAGGTGAATTGGTCTGCATGACATCGGCAAATTGAGAGAGTTGTACCGCAATGCCACGGGGGTTTATCAAGCTGAGATTGTTTATGTCTTCATAGCTGTTACGGTTAAAATCATCGAGCCAAATTCTGATGGGATATTCGACACCACCCTGTGTCAATGTAGCATCGTCATTGCCGGTAAGAGCCATTCTGAGGTACATGCCTACATAGGACGTGTTGAGTCCTAATCTTTGCATTTTTTCTTGATTGGGGATAACAATATATTCAGGGCTGCCCTCTGTGACGGACAACTGTACATTGTCGGTGCCGGGAATATTTTGAATGACAGACTGGAGTTCTTGGGCAGCATTCCAAACTGTATCCATATTTGCGGCACTTAGTGTTATTTCGATGGGAGAAGTACGAGGTACGAGTCCCAATGCTTGCATGGAAAAACTGACTGCAGGAAATTCTGCTCTCAATGCTTTTCTCAATGCGATCATATAATCTTCGGTAGACTCTCCATTGCGCTGATTTTTGTCAGTCAACTGAATAGTAAATTGTGTTTTGTTGGGTGATCCTACTCCTAAACTTCCAATACTAGTACTAGGTCCCCCAATATTACTAAATACGGTTTTTATATCAGACTGTTGGATCAAGAAACGCTCTATTTGTGTCGAAATGATATTATTTTGACGCAGAGAAGTAGATTTGTCATATTCCAAAAACAGGCTAAACTTTCCCTGATCTCCTGTAGATATCAATTCCATACCTACGATATTTTGCTTCATCATCAATCCTGTACCTGCAATGATTACAAGCACTATTCCAGCAAAAATAAGCTTATGATCTAGCACCCATCTCAATTGGTTGGAGTACCATGCGATAAAATGGTCCAATTGCTTTTCGAACCAAAGCAAAAATCTATTGAAGATATTAGTAGGCTGAAGATCTTCTGATATACCAATCCGTGATGCCATCCAAGGTGTCAGAGTAAAACCTACCAGTAAGCTGGTCAAAGTTGATGTAATGACGCCAACCGAAAACTCTTTCAGCATATCTGCCACAAATACTTGTAAGAATAAAATAGGCAAAAACACCACTACATCCACCAAAGTGATGGATAAGGCTGAATATCCAATCTCCATCCTTCCGTCAAGTGCGGCTATTCTCTTTTCTTTGCCCATATCCAGATGGCGCTGGATATTTTCTAATACCACCGTGGCATCATCTACTAGTATCCCGATAATTAATGACATCGCAAGTAAGGTCATGAGATTTAAAGTATATCCCAATAACCACATGACTGCAAATGCTGTCACTAAGGATGTCGGTATAGCAATAATTACAATCAAAGAATTTCTAAAACTCCGCAAAAACAGAAGCATCACAAGGGATACGAGTACGACTGCTAGAATCAAATCTTCTACAACAGCCTCTACTGCAGCTATGGTGTTGTCCGTAGAATCATCCGCAATGACAAACTCTATAGCTGCATCCTCATTTTGACTAGAAATGTATTCCAAACGCTCTCGTACAGCTTTAGAAACCTCCACTGCATTGGCATCTCCTTGCTTTTTTAGAATCAATCCTAAACCCGCCTTACCGTTAAATCTACTCAAGGATGACATTTCTTTTATCCCGTCTATGACCACGGCAACATCTCGAACATACACAGGACTTTCGGGGGCAGGCATGCCTACCTGCACTTGTAGTATATCTTGGATTGTTTTGAACTTTCCGATCAATCGAACAGAATTTTGATCCATTGACGATTCGATCTTTCCGGCAGGCAGATCAATTCCTGCCCGACGGATAGATTCTACTACATTCGGCAAAGAAATTTTATAGTATTTGAGTTTTTCTTGATCTACTTTGACTTGAATTTCTCTTTCTACACCCCCAAGGATATCAATTTCCGCAACACCTTTGATTTGCTTGATTTGTGGCAAATAATCATCAACCATCCTTTGGTAAAATTCGGTCGAAGGAAGACTACTGGTGGCACTGATAGACATAATTGGTAGATCATTGGGAGATATTTTGCTCATCACCGGGCTAAGAATAGAGGGAGGCAATTCGTTTCTAATGTTATCAATATATCGCTGTGCATTTTGCATCGCAATATCCAGGTCAGTACCATATTTCATATTGGCAATGATAACCGATGCGTTGGACAGAGATTTTGATACTAAATAATCTACACCTTCCAAATTGGATAGAGCGTCTTCGATTTTTCTAGATACAGACGTTTCGACTTCCTGAGGTTCGGCACCCGGATAAACAGTTTTGATGACAACCACAGGTTGATTAAAATCAGGCAAAAGCTCATAGCTCAAATTCTTAAAACCAATATATCCTAGTAATATCAATATACTAAAAAATACAATGACCAGTGAGGGTCTATTTATGGCTATTTTTGTGATGTTCATTTTGTAGCAATTAATTTTTTTCTATATCCTGATCATATACCACATTGGCTCCATCATAAATATTGATAAATCCACCGGTGATGATTTGGTCATACGCACTTAATCCGCTTTTTATGATGATCTTGTCATCCACTCTACTAGAAACTGTAACGTTTTTTAATACTGCCTTACCGTCTTGCACTACATATACCTTGGGTGCAATACTGGATCCTACGATACTTTTTGCAGGTATAAGTATGTTCTTTTGGTCCGTTAATTTTTTATCAAAAATCAATTTGCCATACATTCCGGATTTGATTTTCAAATCTCTTGTGTTTTTTAAGTCAAACTGTACTTCAAAACTATTTCCGGGATTGCCTTTGGTCGCAATCATACTCGTCCTACCCTTTAATTGCATTTCGGGATATGCATCTACAGTAATCGTATATGTATGGTTCAATTGGAATCTGGACAACTCAGATTCTGTAACAAACACCCTAAATTTTAAACTTTTTATGTCTGTAAGAAACATCAAAGGGATGCCGGGTGCAGCAAAAGAACCGACATCGACAAGACGTTTGGTTATGACTCCTGAGAAGGGCGCATAAATAGTAGTTTTAGACATTTTTTCCAGAATAGTGGCTTTTTCAGCTTCTGCAGTCCTCAAACTTAATTCAGCTTTTTCCAATTGGATACCTTGGATAGCTTGTGCATCATTAAGTATCCTGAACCGTTGGATATCGGTTTTTAATCCTTGGATTTTTACATCCAACTTTTTGAGCTGTAATTGGAGTAGTTCATCATCCAACATAATCAAAGGACTACCTTTCTTAACGAAATCACCTTCATCAACAGCTATCGACACGATTTTACCTTGCATCTCTGCATTGATTTTGGCATCCTTGTTCGGGATAAATGTACCAGTGTATTTCTTAGTTATAGCACCGGACTCTAAGGCTACCTTCTGCGTAATCACATGAATAGGAGTTGACTTATCAAAATGGAATACTCTTTTCTCAACGATTTGTTTATTTTCGTTAATTTTTAATACAATTAAAGCTATCAAGCTCAGAAGAATCAAAATGTTCAATAAATATTTCATACTATAAGATTTATATTTTGAGCGTTAGTATTTCTTGCTCTATCACTTAATCAAGTTACCGGTTAATTTTTTCAAGTCTAAATTTTCTCTATAATAATCCACAACGGCAGATATATAATTCTGCTGAGCCTCTCTAACAGAATTGTCGGCTATCAAAATATCCGTTACAGTAGCAATTCCCTGTTTTTGCTGTAAGAGGATTTGTTGATAAATAGTCTCTGCAAATGAAATGGCCTCTTTTGCATCCTCCAGACGTTTTTCAGTTGCCTCTAAGGCTAAAATAGTATTTGCGATTTGCACATCGTTTTGTTCCGACACCAAAGACTTTGACCATTCATTATTTCTAATCTCTCTAAGTTTAATTTTAGCTCTTCTCTTCGACCGGTGACCATCATATAGATTGTATGTCAGCTTGACACCGGCAAATCCAATACCGTATATGTCCAAAAATCTATCTGGTGCTCCGGTATATCCAAATCCTTGGACTCCGTAAGATCCATACAAAAATATATGAGGCAATCTCGATTTTTTGATACTTTGCAATTCGCTATCCAGTATGTCCATCTTAGCCTTTAGCAATTGTTCATCAATAGAAAGCCTGCGCTGATAATCCGGCCTTTTTTGGTAAATTATTTCCGGCTCTACATCTAATGGATCATCTAAGTCAAATCCCATGATTTGTTTCATTACATTCAGAACCTGTTCGTAATTGGATACCAAAAGCATTCTTTTAGTATCCAATCGGCTTATTTGTAATTTTACTTTATCGACATCCGTTTTTTTGAGCATTTTTTGTTGGTGCAATATTTTTAGATTTTGTAACAATTTGTTACTGTTGGAGAGATTATCATCCAAGAAAGCGATTTGGGCTTTGATGATCTGTGCATTATAATATACATTCGTAAGGTCAAATAGGATCTGCTCTTCCGTTTTTGCTTGTTGTAGTTCGGAAACTTTAACCCCTAGTTTGGCTGTTTTGACTTTACTTTGCAATTCCGCATTGTACAAAGGCAACATAAATTGAATATTGCCGATCATATTATGAGGTACTCCAAATTGTGCCGCCCGATATTGCCCTTCGGGTGCTGTGGGATTCAGTGCGGACAGCGGTAATAATTGATGCGGCAACTCCATAAAATATTTATAATCCAGTTCGATATTAACTTGTGGCATTAGATTGGCCTTTACTTGGCTAATTTGCTCTTTTCGCAG